>JAIXYF010000454.1 GCA_027490345.1 Novosphingobium sp. | reverse complement strand
GCTTCGTGTTGAACAGGTTCTGCACCGTGACGGTGAAGGTGACCTGCTCGATGTTGAAGCGCGTCGTCACGTCGAGGTAGTCGAAGGCATAGATCTTGCCGAGGTTGACCTGCTGGCCGCTGAGCGGGCCGACGCCATCCGGCAGAACGCCCTTGAATGCACGGGCTTCGCAGGCTTCGACCGCGTTGCAGGGTTCCTGACGCGCGCCCGAAGTGTGGCGCCACAGGAACGACAGGTCCGTGCCGCCCTTGAACGTGAAGGTGTTCTGCACCGACCAGTTGCGACGCGGCTGGATCGAGCCGGTGAACGAGCAGTTCACCGAGAAGAAGCCAACACACTCACGATCGAACGCGGTCGGGGTAGCCTTGAAGCGCGAGCTGAAGGTCTGGTTCCAGACAGCGTTCATCGACCACTTCACCGAACCGATCGGGCGGGTGTAGTTCACGATCACGTCGAGACCATCGGTGAACAGACGGCCCTGGTTGGACAGGCCGCCGAACAGGCCGCGAGTCGTTGCCGGGCTGCCGTCAAGACCACCGGTCGCCGGATCGCGACGAATGTTGGTGCAAGCCGGATCCGAAGCGCTGGCTGCGGTGACATTGCCGAAGCAGGCGTTGATCAAATCGGCCGGCAGCGGCGTGCCGATCTGGTCGGTGACGGTGATGTTGTAGTAATCCACCGAGGCCGAGAAGCCGGGCAGGAAGGACAGGCCCTGCACCACCGCACCGATGGTGTAGGTCGTGGCCTTTTCCGGCTTCAGGTTGAGGTTGCCGCCCGAAGTGATGTTGGCCTGAGCCGCAGTCGGGTTGAGGATCTGACCGATCGAGTTGGCCGGAGCACCCTGTGCAAGGCAGATGGCGCGCAGGTTTGCGTTGGCGACCGGTGCGGCACCCGAGCAGGGATCCTGCGCCAGGTTGGTCAGGCCCACGCTGTTCGGCGTGAACAGTTCGGCGATGTTCGGGGCACGAACGGCGCGCGAATAGTTGCCGCGCAGCTTCAGCTCCGAAACCGGCTCCCAGCTGCCGCCGAACTTGTAGGTCCAGGTTTCGAACGGCTTGCCGCCGCCGAAGATCTTGTAACGCGAATAGCGCGCGCCACCTTCGACCGTCAGGCTCTTGAAGAACGGCTTGTCGGACACCAGCGGCGCCACGAGTTCGCCGTAGCCTTCCCATACGCTGTAGGCACCGTTGATATCCGGCGAAGCACCGCCCGCACCGCCGAGTTCACCCGGGGTCTTGCGCAGCGTATCGGAGAGCTGCTGGGCCTTGTACTTGCGGTATTCACCGCCGAGCGCGAAGCCGATGGGCTCGCTCGCGGTGGGCACGGTCAGGCCGAAATCACCCGAAAGCAGACCGCGGACCTGCAGGAGCGAGGTCTTGTTGACCGTGCTGGCAGGCGAAAGCGTGGCAGCAGCCATTTCCGGCGTGATCGAGCCAGCCGGGCCGAACAGGTTGATCGGCACGCAGCCGTCGTTGCCGCTGAGGCAGGAGTTCCGGTTGGTCGCCAGCAAGGCATCTTGCACGCGCGACTTGAGCACGTAGCCGGTCACGGTTTCACCGCGATCGCTTTCGCCGTAGCTGCCGCGAACGTCCCAGTTCACCGTCTTCGTCAGCGCGCCGCGGAAGCCGAGCGAGTAGTCGAACACGTTGGTGGTGTAGGTCGAATTGCGGGTGCCGGTTTCAACGAAGCGGCGGCGCACAACGGTGTTGAAGGTGCGGTAGTTCGGATCGTTCGGGTCGGTCGCCAAACGAGCAGCTGCAAACTGAGCGTCGGTCAGGGTCTGCAGACCTTCGGCGTTCGGATCGATATCGATCGCGTTGCGGAACTGGTTGGCAGCGCCGGCCGGCAGGAACGGGTTGCTGTAGGGGATCGTCATCAGCTCGGCGAAGAGACCCGACGGCGCGATGATGGTATCAACCGTGTTCTTCGAGAACAGGCCGCGCGTGTAGACTTCAACCGCATCCGAGATCTGGTAGTTCGCCTGAGCGAAGATGTTGAAGCGCTTGAACGGCGTCTGGAAGATATTGTACGGGTTGAAGTTAAACGGCGTGAAGCCGGGCTTCAGCATGCCGCTGGCCGGGTCGATGACCTGGTTGCCACCGGCCAGCGAGAAGCGTGCCGGGACGGCCGTACCCGAACCGCCAGCGGTGCCCGAGAAGCTGTCAAGCTGCAGAACCGAGAAGTCGCGGTCGCCCTGATAGACGGGGTTCGACTTCTGGTAGCCGATGCTCAGCACCGCGTTGCCGCGGCCGTCGTCGAAGTTGACGCCGGTGGTGACGTCAGCGCGGAAGTAGTTGCCGTCGCCCTGCTCGGTCAGCTGGTTCGACACGGCGAGATCAACGCCTGCGAAATCCTTCTTGGTGACGAAGTTGACAACGCCGGTGATGGCGTCGGCACCATAGGTGGTAACGGCCGCACCGGTCAGCGCGTCAACGCGGCTGATAAGGGCAAGCGGGATGTTGTTAAGGTCGACGCGGCCCTGAAGATCGGCCGGGACGAGGCGCTGGCCATCGAGCAGCACGATGTTGCGGTTGGAACCGAGGCCGCGAAGATCGACGTAAGTCGAACCGGTCGCGCCGTTGTTCACGGCCGAACCGATGTTCGGCACGATGCCGGGCACCTGGCGCAGAACTTCTTCGGCGGTGTTCGACTGGCGGAGCGCGATGGTGTCAGCCGTGGTCACGTTGACCGGCGTGGCCTGAACCAGGTTCGGGTTGCGGATGAGGCTGCCGGTAACGACGATCGCGGTGGGCTCGTTCGTTTCGGTGGCGGCATCAGCCTGCGGAGCAGTTTCCTGCGCGAACGCAGAAGCGGAAACAAGTGCGAGCGCGACAGCGAAAGGCGCGGCACCGGCCTTCAGCGCGGCGTTGTTGATGGTCTTCACGTGTCCAGTCCCTTCAATGGGCAGCCCCTATCCCAGATGGGATCCCCAAGGCCGCCGGAAGATGTTCCCCGGTTCGCAATGCTCTGTCGTCCGGTCTGCGCCAGACATGACAAAGTGCATACGAATTACGAGGAACGGTGGGCCTACTGGTAGATTTCGCCCTGTTTTTGGAAGGAGGTTCTTGGGGCAGGGCTCAAAACGTTGCTGCCATGTGGCGCGATTGCAACACCCTGTCGGCGCCAGACCACGCGTGGCGCTTCACCCCCGGCGCGCCGGATTGCCTGAAAATTATATCCGGATCGGCATCAGGACAATTTTTTGCGCGCAAATCCCTGTGAAGGGCAAGAAACGTGCGTCAGCCCGGATTATCAGCGTTCCGGCGCGGCAAACAGGCGCGGATCAAGCCGCCGCCCCTGCCATGTCAGCGCCCAATGCAGATGCGGGCCGGTGGCGCGCCCGGTCATGCCGACATGGCCGATCAGATCGCCCTGCCGCACACTGTCGCCTTCATGCACCACCAGATCGGAGCAATGCAGGAATGCGGAGGTGAGACCCATCCCGTGATCGAGGATCAGGAGATGACCCTCCAGCGTGAAAGGGGCCGCGCTGGCGGCAAGGGTGACAACGCCATCAGCCGGTGCGCGGATTTCCGCCCCTTTCGGCGCGGCCAGATCGATGCCCGAATGATAGGCCCCAGGCTCTCCGCGATAGATTCGCTGCGCGCCGAATTCGCCCGAAATGCGCCCCGCAGCTGGCCAGATCATGCCCTGCCGCCAGCCGGCCGCGCTGCTGCCCAGCCGCCGCGCCGCGCCGATCCGGGCCAGCTCTGCAGCGCGCCGCGCCTTGAATTCGGCATCGGGCAGCTTGCCGGGCCGCTTGGCCACATTGATCCGTTCAATCCGCCAGCCGCGCGGCGCAATCGCCAGCGGCATGGAAAGCGAGAAGCCCGTGGCCGCGGTGACGGCCAGATCGAGGCTGGCCGGTGCATCCCGGTCAAATGCGGCGAAGAACGCGCCATCGGGCGCAAGGGCCAGTGCGGCCCCGCCTAGCGTGACTGTGCGCGTGCCCGCTGGCGCAACGCCCCGGATCCAGCCGCCTTGCGTGAGCTTGCCGCGATACTGCAGTCCGCCGACAGACGTGCTGACAGGCTCCGGTGTCGGGGTGGGGGCGGGTGCGGGTGCGGGCGCCGAAACCGCAGGAGGCGGCGCGGAGACCGCCGGGCCCTGGCTCGCCCCGCAGGCGCCCAGCACGGCCACCGCAGCCAGCGCGCCGCGCAGGGCGGCGCCCAGCGGAGACATGACCCTGCGCCTCATTCCCCGCCGAGCAGGCGGCGCGTGGCGATCTCGGCGCTGGCATAGGCTTCCTGATGCTCCACGCTCCAATAGCGCAGCAGATCGAGCCCGATCCGCGCGCCGCTTACCGCGCAGATCACATGATCGCCCGCGCCGGTCTGGCGAAAGTGGCTGGGCATATAGTGAAGGCGCGCGAGGCGATTGGCAGAGTTCATCAGCATGATGGCCAATCTAGTGCCTTGCGCAGCGCAAAGCAATTTCGCCTTACAGCAACTTGGGCTGGGCATCGCCCGGCGCTGGCGCAGCGCGGGGTTTTGGCTGCGCGCGGGCTATTGGTGCAGCGGGCGGGCTGCCGGGCACGACATCGAGCACGCCGTCGGCAAACTCCAGATGGAGCAGGCTGGCGTTTTGCGCCGCGGCGCGCGCGCGGATCAATTGCCCGCCCGAATCAGTAACCAGCACATAGCCGCGCCGCAGCGGCGCCTTGGGATCGAGCGAACGCCGCACCCGCTCGAGCGCGGCCAGCTCTGCCCGGGCCGCTGCGATGCGCTGCGCCACCAGCGCGGGCCGCAGACGCTGGGCGGCAAGCCTTTCGCGCCCTTGCCGCAGCCGGGCATCGAGCACCGCCGGCCGCAGCCCGGCGCTGCGCTGCGCCAGCTGGGTCGCCGCCAGACCGGTGCGGTGCACCAGCGCGCGGCGCAGCCGGTCCCCCAGATCATCGAGCCGCTGCGCCTGGCTCTGAAGCAAGGCCTGCGGCGCGGGCAAGCGCCGGGCGCGCTGCTCCAGCCGTTCGCGCGAGAGAGCGAGCAGCCGCACCACCGCGCGCTGCTGGCGGGCATGGAAATCAGCAAGGCCCGCGATCAGTTCGCCACGCACCGGCACGGCCATTTCCGCTGCAGCAGTTGGCGTCGGCGCGCGCACATCGGCGGCAAAATCGGCCAGCGTGGTATCGGTTTCGTGGCCCACGGCGCTGATCGTGGGAATGGTGCAGGCGGCGATGGCGCGCACCACGTCTTCATCGTTGAAACACCATAGGTCTTCGATCGAGCCGCCGCCGCGCGCCACGATCACAAGATCGGGCCGGGGCACCGCGCCGCCCGGCTCCATGGCGGAAAAGCCCCGCACCGCCGCCGCGATCTGCGCCGCGGCGCCCGGGCCTTGCACGAGCACTGGCCAGACAACGACATGGGTGGGAAACCGATCACGCAGCCGGTGCAGGATATCGCGAATCACCGCGCCGGTGGGCGAAGTGACCACACCGATCACGCGCGGCAGATAGGGCAGCGGCCGTTTGCGCGCGGGCGAAAACAGGCCTTCCGCCTCCAACCGCGCCTTGGTTTTGGCCAGCAATGCAAGGAGTGCGCCTTCCCCGGCGATTTCCATCCGCTCGATCACGATCTGGTAATTGGATCGGCCCGGATAGGTGGTGAGCTTGCCGGTTGCGATCACTTCCACGCCGTCTTCAGGCAGAAAGCCCAGCCGCTGCGCCCCGCCGCGCCACATGACCCCGTCGAGCCGCGCATTCTCGTCCTTGAGGCTGAGGTAGAGGTGCCCCGAAGCCGCCCGCTTCACGCCTGAAAGCTCGCCGCGCACGCGCACGAAACCGAAGCGGTCTTCCACCGTGCGCTTGAGGAGCTGGGAAATCTCGCTGATCGAAAGCGCCGGGGCGTTGTCGCCCGCCGTCTGGGCGGCTAACAGCCCGCCATTCTGATCATCATGATAAGGCGGCGTCTCTGGCATGAATATCCTGCTCATCGGCTCTGGCGGACGCGAACATGCGCTGGCGTGGAAGCTGGCGCAATCGCCGCGTCTGGAAGAGCTGTGGGCTTCGCCGGGGAACCCGGGGATTGCCGAAGTGATCACCGTGCGCGGGGGGAGGGGTGGCTGCGTAGCGCTGGCGCTCGCCGACCATGGGGCGATTGCCGCCTTCTGCGCCGCGCATGCCATCGCCCTTGTCGTCATCGGTCCGGAAGCGCCGCTGGTCGATGGGCTTGCCGATTCGCTGCGCACGGCGGGGATTGCCGTGTTCGGGCCAGGCAAGGCCGCGGCCCAGCTTGAAGGCTCCAAGGGCTTTACCAAAGACCTGTGCACGCGCGCAGGCATACCCACCGCAGGCTATGTCCGCGCGAAGAGCGCTGCCGAGGCCCACGCCGCACTGGCTGGTTTCTCGCTCCCGGTGGTCATCAAGGCCGATGGGCTGGCAGCGGGCAAAGGCGTCGTGATCCCCCAGACCGCTGCGGAAGCTTCTGCCACGGTGGATGACATGTTCGGCGGCGCATTCGGCGGGGCCGGGGCCGAAGTGGTGATCGAGGAATTCCTCGAAGGCGAGGAAGTGAGCCTGTTTGCCCTGACCGACGGCACCGCCATCGCGCTATTCGGCTCGGCGCAGGATCACAAGCGTGTGGGCGAAGGCGATACCGGCCCCAACACCGGCGGCATGGGCGCCTATAGCCCCGCCCCGGTGCTGACCGCCGAGCTGGAAGCCCGCGCCATGGCAGAAATCATCGCGCCGACCGTGAAGGCCATGGCCGAGGCCGGGATGCCTTATTCCGGCGTGCTGTTTGCAGGCCTGATGCTGACAGCGGACGGCCCCAAGCTGATCGAATACAACTGCCGCTTTGGCGATCCCGAATG
>JAIXYF010000068.1 GCA_027490345.1 Novosphingobium sp. | reverse complement strand
TGAATGCGGCGGAAGGCTTCATCCGCCAGATCATCGGCTGGCGCGAATATGTGCGCGGGATCTACTGGCTGACGATGCCCGGCTATGAGCAGCGCAATTACTTCGAGCACACCCGCCCGCTGCCCGCGTTTTACTGGACGGCTGAGACCGAGATGGCCTGCGTGCGCGCCGCCGTCACGCAGACGCGCCAGCACGCTTATGCCCACCACATCCAGCGCCTGATGGTGACGGGCACCTTCGCCTTGCTGGCGGGGATCGATCCGCACGAACTGCACGAATGGTATCTCAGCGTCTATGCCGATGCCTATGAATGGGTCGAGTTGCCCAACACCGTGGGGATGAGCCAGTTTGCCGATGGCGGGATGCTGGCCTCCAAGCCCTATGCGGCGAGCGGGGCCTATATCAACCGCATGTCGAACCACTGCGGCAATTGCCGGTATGATGTGAAGCAGCGCACCGGGGCAAACGCCTGCCCGTTTAACCCGCTCTACTGGGATTTCATCGCGCGCCACCGCAGCAAGATCGGCGGCAATCCGCGCATGGCGCAGATGGTGCGGACGTATGACAAGTTCGCCGATGCGGAGAAGGAGCGGATCGCGCAGAGTGCGGCGGCGGTCTTGGCCAAGCTCAGCTAAGGATTGCACTCCGCGCAGTGCATCGGGTCGGCGCTGATCGGCGGAACCGGGCGTTCCTCGCGGTGGCCGCAGGGCTCGCAGGCCCAAATGTCCGCGCGGGGGAGTAGCGTCGGGCTGGCGCACCAGGCGCAGGGCAGGCCGGGGGCGCGCCCGGTCATCGCAAAGCCAGGCCTTGCGCAAGCCGGGCAAGGGCTGCGCGAACGCCGCACGAGGTCGGTCATCGCCCGACGGATCGCCCGCATCCGGCGCGGATTGCGGTGCGCGCGCATGTCGGTTTCGATATGCGCCGCGCCGGTCAGCATTATGGTCCGGTCCAGCGCGGCGGTGAGGTCTGCGGTCGTGGCGATGGCCTTGAACTGCGCAAGGTGCGCGGCAGGCTGGCCGTCCAGCGCGCCCATCACGATCACGCCGTGCGCCGGAAATCCTGCCTTTGCGGCAAAGGCGAGCCCGGCCTGCGTATCCTTCACTACCTCATGCGCGAAGTTGGTGGCCATCGATGCATGGTGGCCGATCAGTTCCAGCCCGGTCTCCCGGTCGATCAGCAGCACCAGTTCGCGGCCCAGCGCGGCGAACGGCAAAACCGGGTGCGGGCCGAAGCTGCCTTCGCTGGCCAGCGCGACGCGCGCCGCTGGGGCCAGACGGAACGCTGCCTTGATCTTTGCCCGCGCCGCCTCGCGCGGGGTGCCCTGCCGTTCGATGTCACGGCTGAACGTGCCGAACGCATCTGTATCAAGCCCTTCGGCCACGCGCAGATCAAGGCCGAGGAACCGCGCGGCAAGGGGGGTGATGGCCCTCTCTTTGCCATGCATGGTCGCTAACACGGCCCGCGCACCGTGCCATGGCGGCGGCGTGCCTGCCATGGTTCAGATCGCCAGTTCCGCCGAGGCTTCGGCCCGCGCCGTTTCCGCCACCGGTTCCCACTTCAGATCACCGGCATAGCGCCACGCCAGCTGTCCCGCATCGTCGATGGCGAAGAGGTGCAGCCACGTGTTGTCAAACAAGGCACGCACGCCTGCGTGCTTCTCCAGCACCGCAGTCATCGCCTCGCGCGGGGCTTCGATGCACACCGAAAGCCGCAGCGGCTCGTGCATCAGCTTGTGCCCATCGTGGACCGATTGCCATGGCAGGCCAGCGCGCAGCGGGCCGCCATTGCCTTCGATCACGCCGATCCCGCCCACAACGTTGTGCAGCAGCTTGTTGCCGCCGCCGAACAGTTCGGGCGAAACGCTGGAGCCATAATATTGCAGGCTGATCCAGCTGGCGACGACGACGGGTGCGGTCATGATCAACTCCAGCACGCCGAAGCCCGCATCTCGCTGCCACACGTAGTCATGCAGGAACGCGCGCCCTTCAAGGTTTTTGCCAGCAGTGCGCGCGCGGGGGGCGGCGATGAACGCCTTGCATCCGGCCAGCGCCCATTCCGCGCGCGTTTCAGACCAGTCGCGGCTGCGCCCCATCACGCTGGCCGCATCGGTGGCGCGCGGCAGGCGCAGCGCCCGCTCGCTGCGGGTGAGCACGGCGGCGGCGGCCAGCCAGCTTTGCACCTGGGCAAGCGCGCCCTCGTGCCGATCGGTGAACTGGTCTTCGGTATAGAGCGTTACGGTGTCGGTTGTCGTATCATGCAGCGCGGCCACGAACAGCGTTTCGGGCGGGATCACGATGCCCTTGGCCACCAGCCCCGCGCGCACGATGGCATCGTTCAGCAGCCCCGCCAGCAGCCGCGCATTGACCTCGCCCGAATAGCCGCCGCAGGCGCCGCAGTGGAGGCCGCTGGCGTGGGGGTTGTTGACCACGTTGGCGCCGTGGCCGACCAGCAGGACGAGCGGCGCGAAGTCTGTGGTGAGCGACATCGCGCCGAGCACCGTGGCCGCCATGGTGGTGCGGGTCGCCGTATCGGGCGCGGGATCGGCAAATGGCTTGGGATCGCGCGGCACCGGGTTTGCGGTGAGGCCGAGAGCGTCCTTGATCAGCTTGCCGATGTAGATCGGCCCCGCCGCCTCGACAAAGGCGAACGAGGAGACCGCCGCCAGCTTGAACCGGCCCCAGGCCCGCGCCGCGCG
>JAIXYF010000442.1 GCA_027490345.1 Novosphingobium sp. | reverse complement strand
CTTCGCTCGCAATGACGAGGATAGGGGTGTTCGAATGCTGAAGCAGCGAAGGTTGTTCTGGATCGCGGTCGGTGCGGGGGCTGGCTCGGTCGTGTGGCTTCTGGCCTATTTCGTGCTGGCCTACATGACCCGCGACAAGCGCGTTCTCGAAATCGCGTTCGAAAACTATCCGGAACTGCACGAGCAGGTGATTGCCGCAGTCGTAGAGTGCAAAGGCCGCTTCGAAATGGACCTCAGTTCTCACGGCGACGTGATCAAGATTCCGTTGAATACGCTGGACAGCGCGGACTATGCCTGCCTGATCGACAAAGTAGATCAAAGCATCGTTTTTGTGGACAAGCCCCCGACATCCTTTCGCACGGACGGCAAATTCCTTGTTCGACCGGAGCTTCGGGTCACCGATCCATTCCCGTAAAAGAGCGATGCGGCCGCGAACTCGCGCAGCACGAAAGGACGGTGGCCAATCAATCCGGCACCAGCACCATCTTCAGCGCCCCCGCCTCGCGCGCTTCGAACAGGCGGTAGGCTTCCGCGCCTGCGCTGAGCGGCATCCGGTGGGTGATCGTGCGTTCGGGCTTGAGGCGGCCGGACTGGACGAGCGGGAACAGCGCAGGGAGTTCCTCCGGGACCGAGCAGGTGCCGATGCGGAAAGTGAGGCCCGCCGCAAACGCGCGTTCCAGCGGGAAGGCGTAGCGGCGCGATTGCTGAACGCCGATGACCGAGACGGTGCCGCGCGGGCGCACGAGGCGCAGCGCGAAATCGACCGTCGCGTCGCTGCCGACGACTTCGATGATGCAATCGAGCTTGCGGCCTTTGGTATCGGCCTTGATGCGTTCGAGCGCTTCGTCCGGGTGGAGCGTGATCGCGCCCGATGCTTCCGCCATCGCGCGGCGTTCGGGGATCGGGTCGATGGCATAGACCACGTGCGCGCCCATGACATAGGCGCTTTCGACGGCCATCAGCCCGATGGGGCCGAGCCCGATCACCGCGACCGAACTGCCGGGGCGGATATCGGCCTGCCGCGCGCCGAACCATGCGGTGGCGAGCGCGTCGGTCATCATCAGCGCCTGCTCTTCGCTCACGCCTTCGGGGATGGGGACGGCGTTCATGTCTGCGGCAGGCACGCGCACCGCTTCGGCCTGCGAGCCTTGCAGCGCGGCGGAGAGGCCGTAGCAGGCGCTGGCATTGAACTCGCAGGTGTGGACCACGCCCGCGAGGCACGAGCGGCAGCGGCCGCAGCCGACTGCGGCGGGGATCATCACCTTGTCGCCCACTTTGTGGCGCTGCACGCTGCGACCGACTTCGACGACTTCGCCCACAGCTTCGTGGCCGACGCAAAAGCCCACGTCCTTGGAGAAGCCGTGGCCGTGATAGATGTGGAGGTCCGACCCACAGATCGAGCAGGCGGTGACGCGGATGATCGCATCGCCGGGCGACTGCGGCGCCGGATCGTCCATGGCTTCATAGCGCACATCGCGCGCGCCGTAGTAGCGCAGGGCCTTCACAGTGTGAGCCCTCCATCCACGATCAGCGTCTGCCCGGTGACATAGGCCGCGAGCGGCGAGGCGAGAAACAGCACCGCGCCAGCCATGTCCTCCGGCGTGCCAAGCCGCCCTTGCGGAATACGCGCGAGCGATCCGGCGAGGCGCTGCGGGTTCTCGGTCGTCACTTTGGTGAGCTTGGTATCGACAAGGCCGGGCGCGATGCCGTTCACCCGGATGCCGTCTGCCGCCCAGGCATTGCCGAGCGTGCGGGTGAGGCTGACGGCACCGGCCTTGGACGCGGCATAGGCCGGATTGCCGACATTGGCGCCGAAGCCCGCGACCGAGCTGACGGTAATGAGGCTGCCTCTGGTTGCGGCGAGTTGGGGTTTGAACCGCCGGGCGCAGTTCATCACGCTATCGACGTTGACGGCCATGACCTTGTCCCAGCCCGCGCGCTCGAACTCGCCGCGCTTGTAGACCACGGTGCCCTGGCTGAGAACGAGGACATCGAGGCTATCGAAAGGCAGCGGGGCAGCTTCGATGGCATCGGGATCGCTCACGTCGACACAGGTATAGCCAAGGCCGGAAAGGTCGGACCCTTCGGCTGGATCATAGTCCTGCGCCCGCGCGCGCGTACCCCAGACGTGGACCGCTGCCCCGCGCGCGGCGAAGGCATGGGCAATGCCATTTCCGATGCCGCTCGATCCGCCGACAACCAGAACCTTGCGGCCGGTGAAATCGGTATCGCCGTTCATGTGTTCTCTCTCCCTCGGGGCCGTTCGCCCTCTTGCCCCGCCCTTTTCGGCAGGGAACGCGCCGCGCGCAAGGGGGTGGGCTAATTGTTCAGAAAAGTGCCCCTCAAGATGAACGAATGCCAACGACACATTCAGGCTCGTGCCACGGCGAATCAGGCAGCTTGGCTTCACCGGCACCAGTGAAGGGCCAAAGAAGGGGACCGACAATGAAGACGATGACCAAGATTCTCACCGGAGCGCTGGCCCTTGGCGGCGCGATCACGATCAGCGGCTGTGCAAACGCGCATGACTGGAACGGGCGCGGCCCTGGCCCGGGCTATGCGTATGCCCAGCCCCACGGCGGCGGCTGGAATGGCGCGGCGCACAATCGGGCAGCGTTCAACGATTATGTCGTCGACACGACGTGTTCGGGCCAGCGCGGCTTCACGCTGGAGCACCACTTGCGCTTCCAGTTGAACCGCGGGCTGATTGACGGCTGGACTGGCCAGCGCATCCAGAACGCGATCAACCGGCTGCAGTGGCGCGAACGGCACGAGTGCCGCGAGGGCGACTACCGCGCGGCAGGCCGGATCGGCCGCGAATACATGCGGATCGGCCAGTGGATCGACAAGTCTGCGGCGCTGAATGCCTGGCGGCGATGAGCCGCCCACTCATACCCGGCGATAAGCCGCGAACTTATCCCCGGCCGCGATACGGCGCCACTCCCTGATCG
>JAIXYF010000090.1 GCA_027490345.1 Novosphingobium sp. | reverse complement strand
CGGAACGCTCGCACGTCGTCGCCGATGGCGCGACGCGGCCGGTGATCGCGGTGCGCGTGCTCGATCGCACGGGCCGCCCGGTCCATGCCGGGATTTCCGGCCCGATCATGCTCTCCGCGCCGTATGAAAGCGCGCAGGCGCTCGATGCGCTGCAAAGCCGGGTGCTTTCCGGGCTGGACCGGGCGCCGCCAACGTGGATCGTCAAGGGCGATGATGGCATCGCGCTGATCGAACTGGCGCCGACCATGGTCAGCGGCAGCCTTGATCTGACGTTCCAGTTCACCGACCGCGATGTGAAGCGCGAGCAGGTGCTGGAAACCTGGGTGATCCCTGGCGAGGCAAAGTGGACGCTGGTGGGCCTGGCCGAAGGCGCGGTCGGCGCAAGATCGATTGCCGATCACATGCAGCGCAGCGGCCGGTTCGATACCGATCTGGGCGACAATGCCCGCGTCGCGTTCTATGCCAAGGGCCGGATCAAGGGCAAATGGCTGACCACGGTTGCCTATGACAGCGCCAAGCAGCGCGCCGAACAGCGCCTCCTCGGCGGGCTTGATCCCAAGGCCTATTACACCGTGTTTGCCGATGGCTCCGAACGCCGCTTCGATGCCGCCAGCGTCAACAAGCTCTATGTCCGCATCGAAAGCGCCAAGGTGCGCGCGATGTTCGGCGATTTCGCCACCGGCTTCGATCACACCCAGCTGGGCCGCTATCAGCGCACGATGACCGGCGTGAAGGCCGAAGCCCGCATCGGCGCGCTGCGGGCCGAAGCCTATGCCGCGAAAGTGGCGACGACGCACCGCCGCGATCAGATCCCCGGCGGCGGCATCAGCGGGCCTTATCAGCTTTCCAGCCGCGCCATCGTGCCCAACAGCGAAACGGTGACCATCGAAGTGCGCGACCGCTTCCGTTCGGAACTGGTCGTCTCCAGCCAGGTGCTGACCCGCTTCCTTGATTACGACATTGATCTGCTGGCCGGCACGATCACCTTCAAGCAGCCGATCCTCAGCCGCGATGCCAATCTCAATCCGCAGCAGATCGTGGTCGATTACGAAATCGACACGCTGGGCGGCGGCGCGTGGAATGCCGGGGCGCGCACCGAATGGCGCAACAAATCGGAAAAGGTGCGCATTGGCGCCACCGCGATCAGCGATGCCTCCGCAGCTGTGGGCGCCGCCGTCACGCGCACCAATCTGGGCGCAGTGGATGCCAAGCTGTTCCTCGGCTCCAAGACCGAAGTGCGCGCCGAAGCCGCCATGAGCGATGCCACCGGCGGCGCCATTGCTGCGGGCGCGGCGGGCACCGGCACCAAGGCCGCCTGGATGATCGAGGCCGAGCGCCATGATGCGCGGCTCGATGTGCTGGCCTATATCCGTTCGCTCGATCCCAATTTCGGCGTGGGCCAGGTCTCCATTGGCGAGCTGGGCCGCCGCAAGATCGGCGTCGACACGCGCTACCGGCTCAGCCAGCAGTGGCTGGTGAGCGCCACCGCCTGGCACGATACCTCGCTGGTCGATGGGGCGAAGCGCAGCGCCATCCAGCTTGGCACGACCTGGAACAATCGCGGCACGGAGTTCCGGCTCGGCGTGGCTCGCTATAACGAGACGCTGGCACAGGGCGCGGCGGCAGGCCCCAGCGGCGCGACCGGCGGCAGCACCACGTTGATCGAGGGAAGCACCACCAAGCGTCTGTTCGACAACAAGCTCGAACTGAACGCGGCAGGTTCGATCGCGATCGGCAGCCGCGATGCCACCTCGTATCAGGCGCCGCGCTACCGCCTTGGCCTGCGCTATGCGATCACTCCTGAAATCCGCGTGATCAGCGATTACGAGATCGGCAACGGCGGGCAAGGCGAAACGCGCACGCTGCGCGGCGGGATCGAACTGGCCCCCTGGACCGGCGCCAAGATTGCCACGGTGATCGGGCAGCAGAGCACCAAAGCGGTGCTTGCCACTGGCCCTGCTGCTTCCGATCAGCCGATAATCGGGGAAAACGGCAAGCGCGCCTTTGCTTCGTATGGCCTTGCGCAATCGCTGCCGATCAGCAAGGCGATCACCATCGATGCCACCATCGATGGCAACAAGGTGATCGGTGGCAAAAGCGCGCTGGCCACCAATGGCGGGACCGCCGTGGTCGGCGCGGCCAGCCAGACCACGATTGCCGAGGACTTCACCGCGTATACCCTTGGCGCGACCTGGCGTTCGGGCCGCTGGAGCGCCACGGCCCGCGCCGAACTGCGCGATGGCGAATTGACCAAGCGCAAAGGCCTGACGTTCGGCATGATCCGCCAGATGGGCGAAGGCAGCGTGGTTGGCGGGGCGGTGACCTGGGCTTCTGCGCGCGAGGTAACCGGCGCGGCGAGCGAAGTGGGCAGCGCTGCGATTTCCATCGCGCACCGTCCTGCCACTTCGGCCTTCGCGTTCCTGAGCAAGATCGAATACCGCAGCGATCGCATCACCGGCGTGGTCGGCGGCACGGATCCGGCCGCCGGTGACGGCACGGCCCTCGTGGTCAACGGCGATGCTCGTTCGCGCCGGATCGTGGGCAGCTTCTCGGGCGATTGGGCGCCCACGGGCCGAGTTGATGGGCAGATGGTGCAGCGGACTGAAATTGGCGTGTTCATCGCCGCGCGGCACAATCTGGACCGGTATCAGGGCTTTGATCTGGCAGGCACGACCCTGCTGGGCGGCGTGGACGCGCGCATTGGCATTGGCAAGCGCATCGAAGTGGGCGCCGCGGCCACGGTGCGCCGCAGCCTGTCCGATGGCACGACCTCTTATGCCGTCGGCCCGCAGATCGGCATCGTGCCCGCAGACAACGTGATGGTGGTGATCGGCTACAACTTCGGCGGCTTCCGCGACCGCGATTTTGCCGCCGCGCGCAGCACCACCAAAGGCGTGTTCGCCACGATGCGGATGAAGTTCGACGCGGGCACGCTGGGCTTCCTCGGCCTTGGGCGCTGAGCCCCGAACGGCATACTTTCCCCGCCGTTAAGATTTGCCCGCACGCCGTGCCGCAGCGGGACGTGCCCACGCCGCACCCTTGCCCCGGCAAGCCGCCCGGCCTATCAAACTCGCTCGTGCTTTGCCGCTTGCGCAGGAATGGCCAGTGCTCCGCGTCTGCCCCTCTGTTGCCCTTCACAAGTTCCGCCTCATCGCGGGTGGGCTGTTCTGCGCGGGTCTGGCAGGCCTTCCTGCCCCGGGCATGGCTGCCTCCCCCACGGTTACGCTCACGGCAGATCAGGCCCTGCGCTTTGGCAGCTTTTTTACCGATACGACCGGATCACGAACGGTAACATCAACCGGATCGGTTAGCAGCACGTCCATCGTTCCGGTCACCGGATCGCAGCCCGGACCAGCCCAGTTCACCCTGACCTATGACCGCGGCAACAATGCCAATGTCGCTTATGCCCTGTTGATCTCGGTGCTCGTGCCCGGCACCGCCAGCCAGGTAAGCGGAGGCGTGACCGGCACGATCTCCCGCTTCGATACCGATCTGCCGGGTGTGGGCACGCTGCTGCCCGGGCAGACTGCACAAGTGACCCTGATCGGATGCCGGCGGCGCATGTGCAGCCGCACCTTCCGCGTCGGCGGCACCTTGCAGGTGGCGCGCACATCGGGCGGGGCGCAGCTGGCCATTCCCTTGCCGGTCGTCGTCACCGTGCTGGCCGAACTGTGATGGGCCGTCTTATCCTCGCCTTCTCCCTTGCCGCGATGGGCACGCCCGCTTTCGCGGCCTCGGGCCAGAGCGCCACAGCGCAAGGGCAGGCGCAGGCTGTGATCGTCACCCCGATCATTGCCGTGGCGCTGGGTGATCTCGATTTCGGCGCGCTCACCTCCTCGCGCACGGCCAGCGGATCGGTCACGGTCAATCCCGATGGCAGCGGGGCGGTCTATGCGGGCGGCGCGGCCGCGGCCTGCGCGGGCGGTGGCGGCTGCGGCGGCATAGCGCCCGCGCGCTTTCGCGTCAGCGGCGAGGCGGGCCGCAGCTATACGGTGAGCGCGCCGCTCGCGATCAGCGCCACCGGCACCCTGATCGATGGCGGCGGCCGCGCGCCGGATCTCGCCATCGATGCCTTGCGCGTGCATCTCGATAGCCACGCCGGGGGCGTGACCAGCATCGGCCAGCTTGATGCCAGAGGGGAAGACCGGATCGCCATCGGCGGCAGGCTCAATGTGCCCGCCGGCACGGTGCCTGCGCATTACCGCGCGACCCTTACCATCATGGTCACCTACAGCTGAAGGCGGCCCCGGGCGGGCCTCCTTTGCTTCGTGCTGCCTGCTTCCTGTTGCGTTGCGCCGTCTTTTCAAGGCGTTTACGGTGCATTAACCATGTCTGCTTAGGAATTATACGTATGAGGACGCCGGGAGCACCCGGCCCCTCTGCCCCAACGGCGCTTCCGCTGCGGGGCATATGGGACCAGGAGTTTCATCGGTGCACAAGATCATTCCCGCAGCGCTGATCGCGCTGGCAACGGCAACCCCGGCCTTCGCCGGATCGGGCAACCAATCGACCGCTACGGGCACGGCGACTGCGACCATCATTGCGCCGATCGTGCTGACGCACCCGGCGACAGCCGCTCTCAATTTCGGCCGCTTCACGCGCGGCACCGGCGGCACGGTGACAGTGACGGCCACCGGCACTGGTTCGGTCGGCAGCGACGTGACGTTCATCCCCGGCTCGACCACCGCCGCTGACAGCTTCACCGTGGCGGGCGATGCCAATCGCTCCTACTCGATCGCCACGACGGGCGGCAATGTCACCTCGGGCGCAACCAGCCTTGCCTTCACCACCACGCCTTCGGCCGGAACGGGCACGCTCAGCGCCACCGGCACCGGCAGCTTTACCGTTGGCGGCACGCTGACCGTGTCCGGCACGGCCCCGACCGGCGCCTACACGGGCACATATTCGGCCACCGTCGCCTACAACTGAAAGATCGCGCCGCAGCGCCCCTGCCAAGGCGGGGCGCTGTGCGCTCATGGTTAACACATCATCGGAATCCGAGCCAGGCGGCACGCACAGCGTGACCGCCTTTTCCGTGTGGCTAACAACCGGCCAGACGGAAATAATCTTCATAAAAATCATTAATTTATAAAACAAACCTAAGCGCTTCGTGACGCGGAAAGTGGGCGGATTTCCTGCAGAAATGTCCAGGCTGCAAACGCATTATTAACCATCTTCACTTAGTAATTATACGCATCAGGAGGCCGCTGATGCGCCGCCTGGTGGAACCAAGATCACCAGCTCCGAGACCGGGACGTTGCGGGGCAAGACAGCATTCAGGAGCATTCGACGTGAAGAAGATCATTCTTGCAGCCGCCATTGCCGCTTCGGCCACCCTCACCGCCACGCCGGCCCTTGCCGGATCGGGCAACCAGTCCACCGCGACCGGCTCCGCGACCGCCACGATCGTTGCCCCGATCGTGCTGACGCACCCGGCCACCGCCAGCCTGAACTTCGGCCGCTTCACCACCGGCACCGGCGGCACGGTGACCGTCACGGCCGCTGGCGTCGGCTCGGTTGGCAGCGACGTGACGTTCGTGCCCGGATCAACCAATGCGGCCGATCAGTTCACCGTGGCAGGCGATGCCAGCCGCTCGTTCTCGATCACGACCACTGGCGGCAACGTGACCTCGGGCGCCACCAATCTTGCGTTCACCACCACGGCTTCGGCGGCAACCACTGCGCTCAGCAGCACGGGCACGGCCAGCTTCACGGTTGGCGGCACGCTGACCGTGACCGGCACGGCGCCTGCCGGGTCCTACACCGGTACCTACTCCGCCACTGTCACCTATAACTGATCCCGGGAACGCACCGGCTGCCGTCTTCGGGCGGCAGCCGGTTGCTCCCCGTCGCCAAGGTGAGCGCATGGCCATTCGCCGCCATATTCTGCTTGCAAGAAGGGCCCCGTTTCTGGCCCTGTTTGCCGCGCTGCTTGCTGCGCCATTTCCGGCGCTCGCGGCGCCGGGCGGCTCGGTCACGGTGACGGGCACTGCCAGCGCCACCGTGATTCGGCCGATCAGCATCACTGCCACGGCGCCGCTGCGGTTCGGCGTGATGGCACAGCCCGCAACAGCTGGCACCGTCACCGTCAATACCGCAGGCGTGGTCACGACCAGCGGCGGCATGGTGGGCAATACGGCCATCGCGCAGGGCAGCACCGGCCCCCGGGCGGGCACGTTTCGCGTCACCGGTGAGCCGGGGCGGCAGTTCTTCGTAACCCTGCCGCTGGCCGCCACGGTCAGCCGCAGCGGCGGCGGCACGATGACGATCACTCTATTCACCGTCGGCGCGCTGAGTGGTTCGCCTGCTGGCACGCGCGATATCGCGGTGGGCGGCACGCTTGCCGTGGGGGCCGCGCAGGCCATCGGCACTTACAACGGCACGTACCAGATCACCGCTTCCTACAACTGATTCCCCCCCGAATCCCACGCAGAATCACTGCGTCACGGGCCCGCGCCTTCCCGGCTGCGGGCTTTTTTGCGTGCTCGGCAGCCGCGATCTTGCGCTGCCAGACAGAAAAATCGTTACGGCACAAAATTTTTTGCCGCTGTCCCCTGCCCTGAACAGCAGGCCAGAGGCGCACCTTCCGTGCCCGGCGCCGCATGGCAATCGGCGGATAGTCAATTCGGCAGCGGCACTTACATGGTTAATTGCGCATAAGGAAGTATTTCCAATTACTTACTATTCTCAATACGGGACATTACCTAAGTAAAACAGCGGATAACTCCCCATTAACTCGCCCCGAATACGTAACTCTACGTACAGAGCAACGGCGTTCCGGCCTGCGTTCGCAGTACCGCAGTTTTCAGATCATGTCGCAGCCCAGGGGGGAGGCGCCATGATCACCATTCGGGAGCTTACACGTGAAGAAGATCATTCTCGCTTCGGCCATCGCCCTGATTTCGGCCACCCCGGCTTTTGCCGCTTCGGGCAACACCTCTTCGGCGGACGGCACCGCAACCGCGACGATCGTCGCGCCGATCGTGCTGACCCACACCTCGGGCGCCGCACTCGGCTTTGGCACGTTCACCACCGGCACCGGTGGTTCGGTCACGGTGACGTCGGCGGGCGTCGGTTCGGTCGGCGGCGATGTCGCCTTCGTTCCCGGCTCGACCAATTCGGCTGACGCCTTCACCGTCGCGGGCGATGCCGGTCGCACGTTCTCGATCACCACGGGCGGCGGCAACGTCAGCGATGGCACCAACAACATCCCCTTCACCACTTCGGCTTCGGCAGCCAGCGGTACACTCACGGGCGGCGCCGCTTCCTTCACGGTCGGCGGCACGCTGACCCTGGCTGGCACCGAGCCGGCCGGTGCCTACACGGGCACCTATTCGGCGACCGTTACCTACAACTGATCGTACGAACCTGTCGGGGGCGGGCCAATCCGCGCGCCCCCGACACGCTCATTCCCGACACGCTCACTCCCCTGCGGAAGATGCTGATGCCCCTCGCCACGCGATCCCTGGCCGGGATGGCGGCCATGGTTTGCGCCATGGCAGCCTTCACCGGCGCTGCATTCGCAGCCCCGAGCAGCGCTTCGATGAGCGGATCGGCACAGGCTTCGATCCTCACGCCGCTGGCCATCGTGCCGGTGGATACGCTTTCGTTCGGGCAATTAACCCGGCCCACTTCGTCCGGAACCGTGATTCTGTCGCCGTCGGGCACGATCACCACGACGGGCGGGGTGACCACCAGCACGGCCATCGCGCAGACCACGACGCGCGGGCCGGGCACGTTTTTGCTGGTCGGAGAAGCCGGACGGCTGTTTTCGATCGATCTGCCCACCGTGGCAATCCTGCGGCAAGGCACGCGCAACATGCGCCTCAGCGCGTTCCGCAGCAGCTGGACCCCCGGCGATGTCTTCAGCCCGGCGCGCACGTATGTGCTGTCCGTGGGGGCCACGCTCAATGTCGGGCCTAACCAGACAATCGGCACCTACACCGGAACGTATGCCGTAACTGTGACTTATCAGTAGTCTGCGATTGCCAGCGATTCCGGGATTCCCCATAAGGGATTTACCGTATTTGCTGACCCGGGACGACTTCATTGCTTACAATCGGACCACGCGGCCTTGCGGCTGCGCTGAAGACTGCCGCGGCTGGCACCAGCTTCGCGCTCTCCCTGCTTTCCAGCGCTGCGGCGCAAACGGCCGCACCGGCTGAAGACGCCGCCGACGCGCCCCCTGCCCCTGCTGCCCTGCCCGCTGGCGCAGTGGGCGGGATGGGCGACATCAACCTGTTCCCCAAACGCGTGGTGATCGACGAGCGGACGCGCATTGCCAGCGTCGGGCTCTACAACCGCGCGGCCGCCGCCGGGGATTATGAAATCACTGTTTCCGACATGGCGATGCAGCGCGATGGGCGGCTGATCGAACTCGGCGCGCTGGAAGATGCCGCCGCGCGTGATGCGGTCAAGACTGCCAGCAGCTTCCTGCGCTGGTCGCCGCGCCATGTCACGCTGCCTGCCAGCGAAGCGCAGATGGTGCGGATCATGGCGCGCGTTCCGCCCGAACTGCCACCGGGCGAATACCGCTCGCACTTCACCGTGGTTTCGGTGCCTCCTGAAACCGGCGGCACCAGCATCGATGAAGCCGCAGGCGGGGAGACCGGCGGCGGGATCGGCGTGCGCATCGTGCCGCGCTTCGGCATTTCCATTCCGGTGATCGTGCGGGTGGGGGAAACCACGCTGACCGCCGGTTTCAAGGATATCCAGCTGAGCACCGCGCCCGGCGCGCCGCCCGTGCTGGCACTCACCCTCACGCGCGGGGGCACGCGCTCGGCCTTTGGCGATATCGTGATCACGGCGCCGGGCGCAAAGCAGCCCGTGGCCGAAATCAAGGGCATCGGTGTTTATACCGAAATCACCGAGCGCGCGGTGCAGGTGATGATCAATCCTGCGACCGAACCCCGCTTTCTGGCGCGGGGCACGCGCTGGACGATCAGCTATATCGATGACGACATGGCGCCCGGCAAAGTGCTTGCCCGGCAGGAATTCGTCGTGCCGTGACCCGGCGCGCGGGGGGCGATACCAAAACCTCCGGACGCTTGCGGGTGGTGCTTGGCGCCACCCTCGCGCTCGCGGGGGATGCTGCGCGCCGTGAAACCGCGCCCGCCGAGGACGCCGAACCCAAATCGCCGCGCATAGCCAAGAAAGCACGGTTTCCGCAGCGGCTGCCCCAGCCGCGCTTTGCCGGGCTGGAAGCGCCAGAGGCTCAGGTGCCCGCCCGGTTGCACACCCAGCCGCAAAAAGCCGCGCCCGCGCGCAAGGAAGCGCGGCGGCCTGCTGCGGCCGCGCCGCAGCGCTCGGAGCTGGCTGCTGCCAAGGCCGTGCCCGCGCCAGTAACCGAACGTGCGGGAGAACCTGTCTCGGCCCTGGAGGCGAGCAGCGGCGTACTTTCGCCCGATTTCCGCCGCGCGATCAGGCCCGAAACCGCAGCACCGCCGGGTAGCGATGCCGCGCCCCCTGCTCCGCCTGCCCCGGCAGCCGCCCCCGAAGCTGGCGCTCTGCCAGATGCTGGCGCAGACGCCGGGGCCGAAGCGGAGGTCAGACCTACCCCTAAAACCGCCCCCAAAACTGCCCATGCCGAGCTGGCTCTGCCGGGGGCAGAGCTTCCGCCTCAGTCCGCAGCTTTGCCTTCCAGCCCTCCCGCAGAACTGCAAGCTGCCGCCGCTGCGCCTGCAGCGCTCGCCCAGATGGAGCAATTGG
>JAIXYF010000033.1 GCA_027490345.1 Novosphingobium sp. | reverse complement strand
GTCACGATATCGGCCTCGATCGCGGCGGAAACGACCACGGCGTTGGCGCCTTCGGCCTTGGCCTTGGCAAACACGCGCGCGGAAAAATCGTTGCCCTGTGCGGCGGCCTCCTCGTCCACGTTGCACACATAAAGCACCGGTTTGGCGGTGATGAGCTGCGCCTGCGCAAACACGCGCGCTTCCTCCTCATCCTTGGGCACCGTCAGCCGCGCGGGGCTCCCGGCGCGCAGCAGGTCCAGCGCCTGGCCCAGCACGGAGGCGGTGATCTTCGCCTCCTTGTCGCCTTGCGCCGCCTTTTTTTGCGCGGCGGGCACCCGCTTTTCCAGGCTCTCAAGGTCCGAGAGCATCAGTTCGGTTTCCACCGTCTCGGCGTCAGAGATCGGATCGACCTTGTTGTCGACATGCTGGATATCGGCATTTTCAAAGCAGCGCAGCACGTGAACAATCGCGTCCACCTCGCGGATATTGCCGAGGAACTGGTTGCCAAGGCCCTCGCCCTTCGAAGCCCCGCGCACCAGCCCTGCGATATCGACAAAGCCAAGCTGGGTGGGGATGATCTTCTGGCTGCCCGCAATCGCCGCCAGCTTGTCGAGCCGGGGATCGGGCACGCCCACGTTGCCGATGTTCGGTTCGATCGTGCAGAATGGATAGTTTGCCGCCTGCGCTGCCTGCGTCTCGGTCAGCGCGTTGAACAGCGTCGATTTGCCCACATTCGGCAGTCCGACAATCCCGCAGCGAAAACCCATGAAATGATCCTTGTCTGGTGCCGGGGGCCAATGGCGCGCCCGGCTGCGTCTGGCGCGCGATGGGATCGCGCGGCGCCAAGGTCAAGGGGGCTCGGGCGATATCGCACCCGGGAGGCACGCCGCAGCGCCCGATCTTCACCGAAATTTCAGGGGCTGGGCGTTACGTCCGATGTGAACCCTTTGTGCCGCCCGGTGTCGCCAGCATACCGAAGGATACGGACCTGATGAAGCGCCCTGCCCGCTCACCCCTTGCCATTTCGTCCCTTGCGCTGACGCTGGCGCTGCTGGCAGGCGGCTGCGGGGCCGATCCGCAGGCGCTGGGCGCCAAGGCGCGCCGCGAATTTGCCGCGCACAACTATCTGGCGGCGCAGACCGATCTGGCAGCGGCCCTGGCGGCCACGCCCGGTGATCCCGCGCTGATCGAACTCCACGCCCGCAATGCGCTGGCGATGGGCGATGGCATTGCCGCAGGTGGCAGCCTTGAAAAGCTGGCGGGCCTGCGCCGTCCTGCTGATTTCAGCCTGCTGCTGGCCGAGGCGGCGCTCTTGCGCGGACAGGCAGCGGACGCGCAGCGCGCGCTAGGCCGCGATGCCAGCCCCGCCGGACAGCGGCTGCGCGGCCTTGCGCTGCTGGCGCAGGATAATCCGGCGGGCGCAGCTCAGGCGTTCGCGGCGGGGCTCGCTGCCCAGCCGCGCCACGCTCCGCTGCTGGCCAGCTTTGCCCGCCTCAAGCTGATGGGCGGCGATCCGGCCGAGGCCCGCGCCCTTGCGGACCGCGCGCTCGCCGCCGATCCCGATCTGCTCGATGCCATGGTGGTCGATGGCCAGATTGCCACCGCAGAAGGGCGGCTGGGCAAAGCGCTGGCGGCCTATGCCAAGGCAGGCAAGCGCTATCCCGGCAATCTTGCCGCGCTAACGGGGCAGGCCGGGCTGCTGGGCGATCTGGGACGGACGGACGAGCTGGCCGCGCTGCTGGCCGGCTTTCAGGGCCTTAGCACCGATGGCACGATGGCCTATCTCAAGGCGCGGCTGGCTTCGGCCCGGGGGGAATGGAACGCCGCGCGCGATATCCTGCAAGCCAGCGAAGACAAGCTCAAGGACCGCGATGATGCCGCCGTGCTCTATGCGCAGGCGCTCACCCGTATCGGCCAGCCCGAACAGGCCCGTGCCCGCCTTGCGCCGATGCTGGCCCGCCACCCGGAAAGCGTGGTGCTGCGGCGCGAGCTGGCCAAGGCGCAGATGGCCGGCAATGATCCCGCCGGCGCCATGCAGACCCTGCTGCCCTTAGCCAGCAGCAAGACCGCTGTACCCGAAGACCTGCACTTGCTGGCGCTGGCTGCCGAAGCGGCGGGCGATGCCAATGCCGCGTTTTTCGCCGCGCGCGCCCGCTATCCCACGCCGCAATCGCTGGGGCAGGCGCTCGGTGCGGCTGATGCGGCGATGAAGGCCGCCAACTGGGGCAATGCGATCCGGGCCTATGAGCAGATTCTGGCGCTGACCGACGGGCGCAGCGCGCTGGTGCTCAACAACATGGCCTGGGCGCAGGCGCAGGTCGGCAATACGGACAAGGCGCTGGTTTTTGCCCAACGCGCCATTCAGGTGGCGCCGGATGATCCGGCGGTGATGGATACGCTGGGCTGGCTGCTCCACCAGACCGGCACCAACAAGACCCGCGCGCTCGATCTGCTGCGCCGCGCCGCGCAACAGGCGCCGCAGAACGCCACGATCACCGGGCATCTGGCCACCGCGCAGCGCGGCTGAGGTGCACAAAAAAGGCCCCGACCGGATCGGTCAGGGCCTTTTCTTTCCGGCAAGGAAACCTGTGATCAGGCGGCGGCGCGCTGCATCCGCACGGCGGTCTGGCGGCGGCGGGCCAGCGCGAGGCCGATGATGCCTGCCCCAAAAAGGCCCAGCATGCCCGGCTCGGGAACATCGGTCCCGCCAGTGGTGCTGCCGCCCGAAGTGCTGCTCGTGCTGCTCGAAATCGTGCCCGCGCCGCTGGCGGAAGTCACGCCCGGAACGCCGGTGATCGACTGGTAGCGCACGAAGAAATCGCTCAGCGTCAGCGACGAAACCGGCGAGGCGAAGCTCAGCGTGAAATCACCCGAGCCGGTCTGGCCTGCCGTCAGGCCGCCGCTGCCACCGCCCGCGCAGGCGCCAGTCGAGGCATCCTTGAAGCACACGTCAACCGTGCCGATCCCGTTGGGATAGTTCGAGCTGAGTTGGGTGAAGCTGTAGGCCCCGGTCGAGGATGCGCCTGTGATCGTGGGATCGGTGTTGAACGCAAAGCTTGAAATCCGCGAACCGGTGACCGGCGCCGACGTGGTGTTCTTCACCGTGTAGCCAAACGAATAGGTGCTACCCGAAACGCCGGTGAGCGTGAACGTGGTCGAACCGGTCAGACCGTCGATCGAAGCGCCGCCGCTGCCCGAACAGCCGTTGTAATCGAGCGTGACCGTCTTGCCGATGTCGCCCGCGTTGAACAGCATCGAATCCGCCAGCGCCGGGGATGCGGCAGCGAGCGAGGCGAGAATGGCGAGGGAGGCGCGTTTGGCGAGCCGGATCATGGCCGTTTCCTTGATTGGCAAAACAGGTTTGGGTTTGGGCAAACCGGTTTGCGATTGGTTAAGCAGGCTCAGTCCAATATGGAGCAAACACCGTGCCAAGGGCTGAAAACCGCCAATCCGGATCATTAATGCCGCGCCGGGTGTAAGCCTGACCGGCGGATTTGCCTGTTTGGCCGCCAGCACCTGCTCTTCACCGAAATTTCAGGGCTGAGCGTGTAGAAACTGAAGCCATGAAACGCGCTCTGCTCCTCGCCGCCCTGCTCGCTACGGCCGCCTGTTCGCGCGCCGATCCTGCTGCCCAGTTTGCTGCCGCGCAGCAGGCTTTCGCGGCTGAAGATTATGCCGCTGCGCGCGCCGGTGTGCTGGGCGCGCTCGATGCCGATGATGCCAACCGCGACATGTTGCTGCTGCTGGCGCGCACCCAGCTGCGCCTTGGCGATGGCGATGGCGCGCAGGCAGCGCTCAGCCGGCTGGAGGATGCCGGAGTCAAGACGCCTGAAACGGTGCGGATGCGGGCCGAAGCTGCGATCCTGCGCGGGCAGGGCGCCGCGGCGCTCACGCTGCTGGGGCAGGATGATGATCCCGAAGCCTGGCGCTTGCGCGCGGCCGCCCACGCCGCGCAGGATGATGGCGCCGCCGCGCTCGATGCCTTGCGCCGCGGCATGGCCAAAGGCGCGCGCCACTATGCGTTGGTGCATGATTACGCCGCGTTCCTCATGGCCGCGCATGATTATCCCGCCGCCGCGCGCGCGCTTGATACCTTGCGCCAGCTTGGGCCCCAGCGGCTTGATACGCTGATGCTGGCCGGTGCGCTGGCCTCCGAGATGGGCCGGCTGGATGAAGCGCAGCGCAGCTTTGCCGCTGCGGCGGCTGCTTATCCCAAGCGCGTTGAGCCGCTTACCGCGCAGGCCAGCCTCAGCGCCCAGCGGGGCCGGCTGGACGATGCGATCGCACTCGTGGAGCGCGCTGCGAAGATCATTCCCG
>JAIXYF010000492.1 GCA_027490345.1 Novosphingobium sp. | reverse complement strand
GTCCGCGTCCCCTGGGAAACGCTCACAAAAAGAACATTGCGATGTCCGACCAGCCGCCGATCAAACGCACCCGCCCGACCTTCACCGACCAGGAAGCCCTGCTGTTCCACTCGGAGGGTCGTCCGGGCAAGCTCGAGATCGTCGCGACGGTGCCGATGGCGACGCAGCGCGACCTGTCTCTCGCCTATTCGCCGGGCGTCGCCGTCCCGGTGCTGGCGATCGCGGAGGATCCGACCCGCTCCTACGACTACACGGCGCGGGGCAACCTCGTCGCGGTGATCTCGAACGGCACCGCCATCCTCGGCCTCGGCAATCTGGGTGCGCTCGCCTCGAAGCCGGTGATGGAAGGCAAGGCCGTGCTGTTCAAGCGCTTTGCCGATGTCGATTCGATCGACATCGAACTCGCCACCGAAGACCCGCAGGCGATTATCGATGCCGTCGCGCTGATGGAGCCGAGCTTTGGCGGCATCAACCTTGAAGACATCAAGGCGCCCGAATGCTTCATCATCGAACAGGCGCTGAAAGAACGCCTCAAGATCCCGGTGATGCACGATGACCAGCACGGCACCGCGATCATTTCCGCCGCTGGCCTGCTCAATGCCTGCTTCCTCACCGGGCGCGATCTGGCGGATGTGAAGGTCGTGGTGAACGGCGCAGGCGCTGCTGCCATCGCCTGCACCGCGCTGATCAAGGCGATGGGTGTGCGCCACACCAACGTCACCATGTGCGACAGCAAGGGCGTGATCTACATCGGCCGGGCGGGCATCGATCAGTTCAAGTCTGCCCATGCGATTGATACCCCCCACCGCACGCTGGAAGAAGCGATGCGGGGGGCAGACATCTTCCTCGGCCTTTCGGTGCAGGGCGCCGTCACGCCCGCAATGGTCAAGACGATGGCGCCCCAGCCGATCATCTTTGCCATGGCCAATCCGGACCCGGAAATCACCCCGCCCGAAGCCAAGGCGGCGCGGCCCGATTGCATCGTCGCCACGGGCCGTTCGGACTATCCGAACCAGGTCAACAACGTGCTGGGCTTCCCCTTCATCTTCCGCGGCGCGCTCGATGTGCGGGCCACCGCGATCAACGAGGAAATGAAGATCGCCGCCGCCCGCGCCATTGCCGAACTGGCGCGTGAGGCAGTGCCCGAAGAAGTGGCAGCCGCTTATGGCCAGAACCACACCTTCGGGCTGGATTACATCATCCCCGCGCCGTTTGATCCGCGCCTGATGGAAGTGGTCTCCTCCGCCGTTGCCAAGGCAGCGATGGATTCGGGCGTGGCACAAAAGCCGATCGAGGATTTCGACGCCTACCGTACCGAACTCAAGGCCCGCCTCAACCCCACGACTTCGGCGCTCACCAGCGTCTACCAGCAGGTCAAGGAGAACCCCAAGCGCGTCGTCTTCGCCGAGGCGGAAAACGAAGTCGTGCTGCGCGCGGCGATCCAGTACCGCGATTTCGGCTATGGCACGCCGGTGCTCGTCGGCCGCACGCAGGCGGTGCACAACCTTCTCACCGAACTCGGCGTGGGTGATCCCGACAGCTTCGAAATCCACAACTCCGCCGTCTCCCCGCTCGTGCCGGAAATGGTGGCCTACCTCTACGAACGGCTCCAGCGGCGCGGGTTCCTTGAGCGTGATGTGCGGCGCATGGTCAATCAGGACCGCAACGTGTTCGCCTCGCTGCTGGTTGCGCTCGGCCACGGCGATGCGATGATCTCGGGCATGACCCGCACCTTCGCGCAGACGATCAAGGAAGTGCGGCAGGTGCTGGATCCCAAGCCCGGCCACCTGCCCTTCGGCATCCATATGATGATCGCCAAGAACTACACCGTGTTCCTGGCCGATACGACCGTGAACGAGCGCCCGAACGCGACCGAGCTGGCGCACATCGCCACCGAAACCGCCGCTGTCGCCCGCCGCATGGGCCACGAACCGCGCGTGGCGTTCCTGTCCTATTCCACCTTCGGCAATCCCAGCGGCCGCTGGCTCGATGAAATCCGCGGCGCGGTCGCTATCCTTGATGAGCAGAAGCCGAACTTCGAATACGAAGGCGAAATGGCGCCCGACGCCGCGCTCAATCCCAAGGTCATGGCAAGCTATCCGTTCAGCCGCCTGTCCGCTCCGGCCAATGTGCTGATCATGCCGGGCCTGCAATCGGCCAACATCTCCGCCAAGCTGCTGCGCGAACTGGCCGGCAATGCGGTGATCGGCCCGATGCTGATCGGCATGGAAAAGCCCGTCCAGATCGCCGCGATGACGTCGATCGCGCCGGATATCCTGACGCTTGCAGTGCTGGCAGCAGCGGGGATTTCGGGGTAGGCAAGACGCGCAAGTCGATTGACAATGCACTTTATATAGTGCACATAGAGTCATGGTCGAAGGCGTAAATCCGCCGCGCATCGAACTCGTCTTCTACCAGACAGAGGCGGGCAATGTTCCGGTCCGCGATTGGCTGCTCGGTTTGCCGCCAGCCAATCGGCGGGAGATCGGGCAAGACCTGCAGCGTGTCCAGTTCCGTTGGCCCATCGGCATGCCGCTGGTCAGGCCGATGGGAAGGGGGCTGTTCGAAGTGCGGACATCGCTTGCTGATGGCACAATCGCCCGTGTGCTGTTCTGTTTCTATGGCGGTGAACTCTATGCGGTGCACGGGTTCATCAAGAAGTCGCAGAAAACGCCTGCACCCGATCTGGCATTGGCCCGCAAGCGGCAGAAGGAAATTGAAGATGGCTGACAATAAGCCTGAGAACCGGCATCGCGGCCCGACGCTGGACAGCTTTCTGGAAGAAGAAGGCGTGCTGGCCGAATTTCAGGCCAAAGCCATCAAGGAAGTCATCGCCTGGCAACTGGCCGAAGCGATGCGCGAGCGCGGCCTCAGCAAATCGAAGCTGGCGAGCCTGATGCACACCAGTCGCACCCAAATCGACCGGGTGCTTGATCCCACTGACGGCAATGTCACCATAGAGACGCTGCAACGCGCAGCGGCGGTGGTCGGGCGCCGGATCGAACTCGCGCTGGTTTGAAGGGTCGGTTCAGATCAGCCTGTAAACCGCATGGGGTTCGGCGGGATTTGGTGGGTTCCGGCCATTCCGCTGCTACAAAAACGAGATGGATTGCTGACGTTCGCTTCGCTGTTTCCTTTTGAGTGCGAGCCTCAAGCCATATGAGCCCCTATAGAAGGGGACGGCGTTTCATGATCGCTGTAGTCCTCGCCATGCCTGCGATTATGTGGGGTGTTCCGCTCCTGTTGATGCCGTTCGATTTGCCCTTTAAAACCGTCATGGTTTTGGTGTTTCCCTTGGCCATCGCGTGGCTAATCATAGGCAGCGTCGGAAGTTTTCGGATCGCCTGCCGAAAATGCGGACGATCGGTATTCCTGCGCCGCTTCATGATAAGCACCCCTTGGCCCGCGCGAACATGCAGCAAATGCGGTTCCGACCTAACTGCGACCTTAGGTTAGATTAGGGCTGCTTTCGGCGATCACAAACTCCTGCCGGAATGACCGCAACTGGGCGAATTCGGGCAAAAGTCCCCTAATCAAATCGACCCCGCCAACGGACTGCTCGGATCGGCATACTAGCGCGGCCTCATCCGCCCCGCGAGGTAGGCACGCACCCCGCTTCCACGGCGGCCTTCATCGATCAGTCGGCCAACCGTCCTCCCGCCAGTCGCGGGATGCATGGATTACGCGCAAGATAGCAACCGTCCGGTCCTCGTCAGTCAGTTCATAGGCGATGATATAGGGCAGGTGCCGCACCGATTTTTCATAGGTTCCAGCAACCCGGCCGGGATGCCCTGTCGCAAATTCGCCAAGCGCTTCGCCGGTCGCTTCGATCCTGTCGATCACCGTGCGGGCCGCGCGTGTGTCCTCAGTGGCAATATGGCGCAGGATGTCACTCGCATCCGATAGCGCGCGGCGCGACCAGACAACCTGCCTCATCGCGGTGCGGTTTTGGCCTGTTCAATCTCGTCCACGACTGCGCGCAATTCTGCCATTGCTTGCGCGTGCGAAACCGTCCGTCCGGCGGCTATGTCCGCCATCCCTTCCTGAATGCCTTCGATGATCGCCAATTCGCGCTCGACGTAAGCTGCAACCGCTTCTGCTGCCAGATAAGATTTACTGCGCCGGGTGCCGCTCGCAATGCGCGCGAGCTTGTCGCGGACTTGTACCGGGACCCGGATTGTCAGGGTGGTGCTTTCCATCGTCCTGCCTCATTTGTAATTGTGCACAGTATAGAGCAGAAGCATACAATGTACACAACCAAGGCGGCGCTTGGGTTTGTGAATCCGAGATCACCGACAGTCAGGCTTGCTCAGATCAGCCCCGCCAGCGGACTACTCGGATCGGCATACTTGCGCGTCCCCATCCGCCCCGCCAGATAGGCATCGCGCCCGGCTTCCACCGCTGCCTTCATCGCGCGGGCCATGCGGATCGGGTCCTTGGCTTCGGCGATAGCGGTGTTCATCAGCACGCCGTCGCAGCCCAGTTCCAGCGCCACGGCGGCATCGCTTGCCGTGCCCACGCCCGCATCGACCAGCACCGGCACTTTCGCGCCCTCCACGATCAGGCGGATGGTCACGCGGTTCTGGATGCCGAGGCCCGAGCCGATTGGCGCGCCCAGCGGCATGACGGCGACTGCGCCCACGTCTTCCAGTTGCTTCGCCGCAATCGGATCGTCCACGCAATAGACCATGGGGAGGAAGCCTTCCTTCGCCAGCACTTCGGTGGCGCGGATCGTTTCGATCATGTTGGGATAGAGCGTGCGCGCCTCGCCCAGAACTTCGAGCTTCACCAGATCCCAGCCGCCCGCCTCGCGCGCCAGCCGCAGCGTGCGGATCGCGTCTTCGGCGGTGAAGCACCCGGCGGTGTTGGGCAGGTAGGTGATCTTCTTCGGGTCGATGAAGTCGGTGAGCATCGGCGCCCCCCGATCGCTGACGTTCACCCGGCGCACTGCCACGGTGACGATCTCCGCGCCCGAAGCTTCGACCGCCGCTGCGTTCTGCGCGAAGTCCTTGTATTTGCCGGTGCCGACGATCAGGCGCGACCGAAAGGTGCGGCCCGCCACGGTCCAAGTGTCTTCTGGCCAGGTATCATCCTGTCCCCCGCCCACGAAATGCACGATCTCCAGCACATCACCTTCGGCAATCGCCACCGCTGCCAGCGTGGAGCGCGGCACGATTTCGCCGTTGCGCTCAACCGCAACTTTGGCGGGATCGAGTTCGAGGCTGCGGACCAGATCGGCAATCGAGCCGGGAGCGATGCGGCGCGGTTCGCCGTTGATGGTGAGGGAGAGTTCGGTGGACATGGCCCCGGGCTTTAACGCGCGGTGCAGCCTATGCAAGCTGTCAGGAAGGCCGGGCTTTCAGCAGCCGTTGCGGCGCAAGTTCACGATGTGCGCGGACGCCACCAGCACCACGCCGCCGATCGTCAGCACCGCTTCGGCGGTGCCATGATCGCTGGCAATCGCCGCTGCCATCAGCGCGAGGCCGGTTGCGCCGAGCGCCAGCGGCAGACGGTGCCCATGGCGCAGCGCCCCCGCGCCGATTGTGAACAGGCCGACCACAAACGCGGCCACCAGCCCGAAGCGGTGAATCGCCGGATTGAGCAGCACGCCGCCGCCCAGCCCCAGCACGCCGATCAGAAACAGCCCCGCAAGGCAATGCACCATGCACAGCCCGCTGATAAGCACGCCCAGCCGGTCGAATCGGCTGGAAGCGCTGGCTGGAAAAAGATCGGGGCCGTCGGTCATACGAACGGTATATGTAATAGTATCACATAACGCAAT
>JAIXYF010000174.1 GCA_027490345.1 Novosphingobium sp. | reverse complement strand
CTGCATGGCTGGCTGACCGAGGTGATGGAAGCTCCTACACCGGTTTCGGCCCTGCTCCACGCCGGTGTGATCAATGCGGGCGGCTTCCTGCTCATCCGCTTTGCCGATGTCATGCTGCTGGCGCCCGGCGTGCTGGCGGTACTGGTGATGATTGGCGGATTTACCGCGCTGTTCGGCGGGCTCGTCATGCTCACCCAGCCTGCGATCAAGACCTCGCTGGCCTGGTCGACCGTGGGCCAGATGGGCTTCATGATCATGCAATGCGGGCTTGCGCTGTTCCCGCTCGCGCTGCTCCACATCGTGCTTCATTCGCTCTACAAGGCGCACGCCTTCCTTGCCTCGGGCAGCGCGGTGGAGCAGATCGCGGCAGCGCGGCGGCCCGGCCCGGTGGCCATCCCCCGCCCGGCGGCGGTTGGCCGCGCGTTCCTGGCGGCGCTGGCGATCTATGGCCTGATGAGCTTCGCGTTCGATGCCATCCCCGGCTTTCACACCAAGTCGCCGCAAGCCATCGCGCTGGGGGCCATCCTGATCTTCGGTGTCGCCTACCTCTTCGCGCAGGGCCTTGCCGATACGGCACCCCGCGCGCTTACCCGGCGCATGGCGGTCTATGCCCTCGCCGCATCGGTGGGTTATTTCACGCTGCACGGTGCGGCGCTTTCGCTGACCGCCGGAACGCTGCCCGCAACGCCCGCCCCCGGTCCGCTGGAATGGACGCTGATGGTGCTCGCCGTGCTCAGCTTCGGCCTTGTCGCGGTGGCCCAATCGATGTTCCCGCTGTGGGCCTATCACCCGGCAGCGGCGGGCCTGCGCGTCCACTTGTCCAATGGCCTTTATGCCAACGCCCTGTTCGACCGGATGCTCGGCGGCTGGACCATCAAGCGGTCCTCCTGATCCACAATCCCCCGTTTCCAAAGGATCCCTGCCATGCTCATGATCCCTGCCGACAACAGCCAGACCCTCGCCCAGCTCAAGCTGGCGGCAGATAGCGCCGCGCGCGCTGTTCCGCCGGTCTGGCCGCTGGCCTCCAGCGTCGCGGTCAATCCCTGGCTGGGGCAGACCAGCCTGACACTGGCCGAAACCGGCGCGCTGATGGCGCGCGTTGCTGGGGCGCCGGTCACCATGCCGCGCGCGTGGTTTCGCGAACGCATCGCCAGCGGCGCGATCACCGAGGCAGACCTTGCCGCTGCCCTTGCCGCCAGCCCCCATGCGGACAAGCCGGGATCGCTGGCAGCGCTGCAGGCCGCCATCGCCCTCGATCCGGCGCCCGTCTCTGCTGTGCCGACTGTGGCCGATCTGGCGGCGAAAGCCTCGGGGATCGATTGGCCCGCGATCATCGCCGAACGTTTCGGCGCCTGGGCGGGCGGCTATTTCGACAAGGGGCAGGCGCTCTGGGCTGCCCCACGCGGCAAAGGCGCCTATGCCGCCTGGCAGGCTGTGGCAACGCACGATCTCACGCCCGAGATCGCCGGGCTGCAAGGCTTCGGCGCTTTCGTGGCCGAAGCACCGGAACGCGCCGCCGAGGCTCTGGCCAGCGCCGTTGCCGCCCTTCAGCTGCCGCCCGCCGCGCTGGAAACCTATTTCCACGCGCTGCTGGTCACGCTGGGCGGCTGGGCGCAGGTTGCCCGGCACGAGCTGTGGCAGGCCGAACTGGCCGGGCGCAGCGATCAGGCTATCACCGATTTCCTCACGATCCGCCTGCTGTGGGAACAGGCGCTGCTGGAGCGCTATTCGGCGCAGATCGGCCCTGGCTGGCTGGCCGCGATGGCCGCGCATGAACTGCCGGTCGAACCCGGCGCAGACCAGATCGTCGATGCGATCCTTCAGGAAGCTGCCGAACGCGGTGCGCAGACAAACCTTGCCGCAACGCTGGCCGCACCCCTGCCCCGGACCGAAACGCCGCCGCCCGTGCTGCAGGCCGCGTTCTGCATCGATGTGCGCTCCGAAGTGTTTCGCCGCGCGCTGGAATCGGTCGATCCGCGCATCCAGACGCTGGGCTTTGCCGGGTTCTTCGGCCTCACCGCCTCGCACCGGCGCTTTGCCTCGGATGTGGCGGAGCACCGGCTGCCCGTGCTGCTCAACGCGGGCCTCACCAGCCGCACCGGCGGGGAAGGCGCAACCCATGCCCGTCACACCGCCCGCGCGGCGCGGGCCTGGGGCCGGTTCAAGCTGGCGGCGGTGTCCTCGTTCGCCTTCGTCGAGGCGGCAGGGCCGATCTATATCGGCAAGCTGATCAAGGACGCGCTGGGCCTCAAGTCCAACCCCGCGCCGCGCGATCCCAAGCCCTTTGCCGATCCCGCACCCGATGCAGCAACGCGCATCGGCATGGCGGCCTCGATCCTCGGCGCGATGTCGCTCACCACGGACTTCGCGCCGCTGGTCCTGCTCGTCGGCCACGGGGCCAATGTGGTCAACAACCCCCATGCCAGCGGCCTGCACTGCGGGGCGTGCGGCGGCTATTCGGGCGAGGTCAACGCGCGGCTGCTAGCCGGGCTGCTGAACGAGCCGCTGGTGCGCGCCGGGCTGCTCGACCGGGGCATCGTGATCCCTGCCGCCACGCTGTTCGTGCCCGCGCTGCACGATACGACCACCGACACGGTCACGCTCTATAGCGAGGATCAGCCGAGCGAGACGCACCACGAGGCCATCGCGCAGGCGCAAGGCTGGCTGGCGGCGGCGGCAGTGCTGACCCGCAGCGAACGCGCGCTGCGCCTGCCGCGCGCGGCAGGCGATGCCAGCGTGATCAAGCGCAGCCGCGATTGGTCGGAAACGCGGGCCGAATGGGCGCTGGCGGGCTGCAAGGCCTTCATCGCTGCGCCGCGCGCGCGCACG
>JAIXYF010000435.1 GCA_027490345.1 Novosphingobium sp. | reverse complement strand
GCGACGCTTTCTGGCACCACGATCGATCCGGCAAAGTGCATCACCGCACGGGTACCCTGCTCCGCAAAGATCCGCGCCAGCAGCGCGCCATCCTCGATATCGCCTTCATAGAGCGGCACGCCATCGGGGATCGCGAAGCGGAAACCCGTCGTCAGGTTGTCGATCACCGCGACCGGCCAGCCCGCATCCTTCAGCGCCAGCACGGCATGGCTGCCGATATACCCGGCGCCGCCGGTGACGAGAACGGGAACCATGCGAATCAATCTCCTGAACAATTGCCCTGCCGCACTAGCAGCCTTGCCATGCGTTGGAATCGACAAACGATCCATTCATGAGCAAGACTTCTGTCTAACGTTCATCGGGAAGACAGGCGGCTGGGCCTACCTTCATGACAATTGCTTCAGAAAGTTCCCCGATGAAATTTGCCGCTGCGCTGTTTGCTGCGCTCATGATCTGCGCTGCCAATCCTGCGCTGGGGCAGGGCATGGGCCGCTGGGGCGCCGACCCGCTGGATTCCGGCTCGCTCGCTTCCGATCCGCGCTATCCCTCTGCCCGTCAGACCGCGCAGCCATCGAAGAAGATCGAGGTTTCCGCCTGGCGCACGGCCGATGCCCAAACCTTGCTCGGCAAGGGGCGCATTGTCGTGAGCCGGATGGAAGGCGATACTGAGGGCGTCGCGGATGGTAAGCTTCCGGTCTATGAAGCCGCCGTGATCGACGAACTGGCTCAGCGGGGCTACGATACCGCCACAGCCCTTGATCCGGGCCAGATCGCCGAAATCGGAGTCAGCCACCGGGTGGCCGTGCCCGAAGAGGCCCCACGCAAGAAGGTTAGCGGCGCGATGAGCACCACCGTCAGCAATCGCGGCAGCGGCTTCGGCCTTGCCCTCGCGGTCGATCTCACCAAACCCGCGCGGGCCATCGTCGCCACGCGGCTCGATCTGCGCATTCGCGACAAGGCCACCGGGCGCGTCTTGTGGGAAGGCCGCGCCGATGGCGAAGCGCGCGAGGAGGAGGGCGGCATCGACAACAGCGCGATGGCCGCGCGCCTTGCGGCCGCGCTGCTCAAGCGCTTTCCCGATGGTGAGGTTGTCCAGCCTCTTGCGGCGGTGATCCGGTGAGGGCGCGGCTCCTGCTTGCTGTGCTGGCGCTTGCTGCGGCTCCAGCGCTGGCGGCGCCGGTTGAGGTGACGCGGTTTCACACGCCCGAAACCATCACCACGCTGGGCCGCAGCGCGGTCGCGGTTGTGGCTGCATCGGGCACCGATGCCACCAGCCTTGAGACGCGGGTGTGGCTGCAGGCGGTGGAAGCGGAACTGGCCGCGCTGCATTTCGGCGCAGCCACACCGGGCGCCGCTGATGCGATGGCCGAAGTGCGAGTGGAGCGCGAGGTTGAACGCACCGAGCGCCAGCGCGGCCCTGTCTCGGTCGGAGTCGGCGGCGCGACCGGCGGGTGGAACAGCGGCGTGGGCGTGGGGCTTGGCTTCAATCTCGGCGGCGGCCCGCGCGCACGGGTCCACACGCGGCTCACCGTGATTTTGCGCAGCCGCACCACCGGCCTTTCGCTGTGGGAAGGGCGCGCGGAAAATGTAGAGCGCGAGAAGGCAAAGGCCGCGTCCGTCGATCAGGCGGCGCCGCGGCTGGCCCATGCCTTGTTCTCGGGCTTCCCCGGAACGTCGGGGGCGACTATCACGGTGAAATGACGATAACACCGATCAGCATCGACGCAGGCTTTGACAGCGGCAATATTGAAGTTCTGGGCATCGAAGGCAGCCATGCCCGGCTGGCCATTCGCAAGGACACGCGGTCCGAATTCTTCCAGTGGTTCCATTTCCGCGTCGGTGCCTGCGCGGGGCGCGAACTGGAACTGAAGATCACCGGGCTTGCCGCCTCTGCCTATCCCGATGGGTGGGTCGGCTACCGCGCCTGCGTTTCGGAAGACCGCGATTACTGGGCGCGCGCCGAGACCCGCTATGATGCAGCGATGGATGGCGGGACGCTGACGATCCGTTACACGCCAAGCGCGGGCACGTGCTGGTTCGCCTACTTCGCGCCCTATTCAATGGAGCGGCATCACGATCTTGTCGCCGAAATCGCAGCGAGCGAGGGCGTCGAGCACAAGGTGCTTGGACGCAGCTTGGAGGGTCAGCCGATCGATTGCTTTTCCATGGGCGAAGGGCCACGCCAGATCTGGCTCATCGCGCGCCAGCATCCCGGTGAGGCCATGGCCGAATGGTGGATGGAAGGCGCGCTCGATATGCTGACCGACCCCGCCGATCCGCATGCACGCAAGCTGCGCCAGCTCTGCCGCTTTCACATTGTGCCCAATGCCAACCCGGATGGGGCGTGCCGGGGCAATTTGCGCACCAATGTGCTGGGGGTGAACCTCAACCGCGAATGGCACGAACCTACGTTGGAGCGCGCGCCCGAAGTGCTGGCGATCCGCAATGCGATGGACGCGAGCGGCGTCGATTTCTTTATGGACGTCCACGGCGACGAGGCGATCCCGGCGGTGTTCTTTGCCGGGTTCGAAGGCATCCCCGGCTGGACCGAGGCGCAGGGCGAGGCCTATTTGCGCTACCGCGCGATCCTCGAGCGGCGCACGCCCGATTTCCAGACGCGGCGCGGCTATCCGGTGGCGCGCCCGGGCAGGGCCAATCTCGCGATGGCCACGAACCAGATTGCGCAGCGTTTCGGCGCTGTTGCGATGACGCTCGAAATGCCGTTCAAGGATAACGATGACTTGCCCGATCCGGCGCAGGGGTGGAGCCCCGAACGCAGCAAGTTGCTGGCGTGCGAATGCCTGGCCGCACTGGTCGAATGGCTGGCGTGAGGCTTTAACGTTTCGTTAGGTATTGCTGGTGCATGATCCTGTCATGGACCGTGCTATCGCTCTTGTCGCTGCTCCTGCTGCTCCTTTTGCAGAAGGCTTGCGCTCGGCTATCGTGCTGAGTTGCGCGCTGGCGTTGATCCTTGCGGGCCGCGCTTTCCCGCTGCTCTGAAGCGCGCTTTTCCCCGTTTTGCACCGCTGATCGGCATTTTGCAGCGCACGTGCTTGTGAGAAGCACGCGCGTGAAGAACAGGCGTGGGGAGAAATCGCGAGCGATTCGCATTATCGCTTGCCAATGCGAATGGCTCGCAATAGACGAGTTCTTGAGAATGCATCTCAAGAAAGACTGCCCGTGTCCGGAACTGCCCGCTCTATCGTCTCCGCCCTGCTCCTCACATCCTGCGCGCTGCTGCCGCTAGCGGTGCATGCCGAGGCGCTGCCGATGGCAAACGAGGGGGAGGCCGGCGATGCGGCCGCCGATGGGATCGACCGCCGCCCGATCATCGTTACCGGCCATGTCGATACCTACCGCGCCGATACTGCCTCGGGCGTGAAGGCACCGACGCCGCTGCTGGATGTGCCGCAGGCGATTACCGTGCTGACCCGCGAACAGCTTGACGATCAGGGCGTGACCCAGCTTGCCGATGCCTTGCGCTATGTGCCCGGCGTGGTGGTTGCGCAGGGTGAGGGCAACCGCGACCAGATTGTGCTGCGCGGCCAGAACACCACCGCCGATTTCTTCCTCAACGGCCTGCGCGATGATACGCAGTACTATCGCTCGCTGTATAACATCGAGCAGGTCGAAGTGCTGCGCGGGGCCAATGCGCTGCTGTTTGGCCGCGGCGGCGGCGGTGGGGTGATCAACCGCGTGCGCAAGACGCCTTCGCTGGCTGGCATGGCGGTGGGCGCCAATGCCGCTGTGGGCACGTTTGGTGATTTTGCCCTTGCCGCCGATCTTAACGTGCCGCTTTCGCAAACCGTGGGAGCGCGCATCAACGGCACGTACGAGGAGTTCGAGAACCACCGGCAGGATTATCACGGCCGCTTCATCGGTGTGAATCCCACGTTGGCTTTTGCGCCCAGCGCCGATACCCGGATCGACCTTTCGTACAACTACGACGATGATCGCCGCACCAGCGATCGCGGCGTACCCTCGCTCGCTGGTCTGCCGCTTGAAGGTTACCGTGACACGTTCTTCGGACGCAAGGACGCGAACATCGCTACGGTGCAGGCCCATATCATCGAAGCGCGGCTCACGCAGGCCCTTGCTGAGAACCTCACGCTCACCGCCGCGGGGCAGTTCAGCCACACAGACAAGTACTACGACAACATCTTCCCCTCGGGCGCCGTGGACTCGGTGGCGCGCACCGTTGCGCTCAGCGCCTACGATAGCACGGTGCTGCGCAAGAGCTGGATCGGGCAGGCCAACCTGACTTGGCAGGGCAGCACCGGGCCGATCAGCCATACGCTCATCGCCGGGATCGAAGGGGCCGATCAGGCGACCGACGCGGCCCGCTCCGAAGGCGTGTTCTCGGGCGGGACGGCCTTGGCCATTGTCTCGCTGGCGGAACGCCTCGCCGTGCCTGCCGTCACGTTCGGGGCGCCCAGCCGCTCCACGTCTACCCGGGTCGAAACCCTCTCGGCCTATGTGCAGGATCAGATCGAAATCGCGCCGTTCCTCCAGATCGTCGGCGGCGTGCGGTATGACAGCTTCCGGATCCACGCTGAAAACTTGCTTGCCAGCACAAGTGCCGCGCGCACCGATCGCAAGTGGTCGCCGCGCGCCGGGGTGATCGTGAAGCCCAAAGCCAACATCTCGCTCTATGGCAGCTACACGAAGAGCTTCCTTCCCCAGTCTGGCGACCAGT
>JAIXYF010000117.1 GCA_027490345.1 Novosphingobium sp. | reverse complement strand
CGAAATAGACCGGCTGGTTGAACCCCAGAAACGCGACCCGGTCCCCCCGGCAAAGTCCCGCTGCTCTGAGCGCAGTGGCGAGCCGGTCGATGTCAGTTTGCATCTCGGCAAAACTGCGCGTCACGCCTTCGAAGGTCAGCGCGGGCCGATCGGGCGTCTGCCGTGTTCGCCGGCTGAACCAGTTGCCGAGCCCAACGTCTGCGTGTGTCATTTGCCCCCCCGGAAATTCCCGGGCCGATGATCATCGCCTAGCGCACCGCGGTCAAGCCAAACCGGACCGCGCCGGGCCGGGCCGGGCCGGGTTTGCCGGAGGCATCGGGCCGAGGGACGCGGCGCCTCTTCGGTGGTGTCCGCAGCAGCATCCTAGCAGCATCCTATCGGTCTTCTGCCCCTGCAGGCCGCGATGGCCGAGCCGGTCCACGCATCAGGGCGCGGGATATCCGGCGCGGTTCAAACCCTCCTTGAATCACAACCACCAATCTGTGCCATTGGTGCTGACGGGGACACGGGAGAACCGCACGCCTTTGCCGCCACCGCAGAGTATTGTGCGTGAGCCGTTCATACCATGCCGATCAGACCATCACGACATCGTAGCTGGTAAGCGCGACCGCAGTATCGAACGTGGCGATCAGGACGGCGCTGCCCGCTCCGTCGCCATCGGCATCCCACGACAGCGTGCGGGCCTCGCTATCATAGACAAATTGGGATTGTCCGCCCACCGCGCTGGGGCCGGTGGTGAAGGACTGGATATCAAACTCGCCGATCGGTTGCCCATAGTCGGATGCGGTGAATACCAGCTTGTCGATGCTGACTTCAAAGTCGGTCACTCTGTCCGCGTCGGCCGCAATCGCCATGCCAAACTGGAACTGGTCGACCCCGTTTCCGCCGGTCAGCGTATCGAAGCCGGAGCCGCCGACGAGCAGATCGTCGTCTTCGCCGCCATCGAGCCTGTCGCTACCCGCACCGCCAAGGAGCCGGTCAAAGCCGCCGCCTCCGGTCAGCTGGTTGTTGCCCGTGTTGCCGGCCAAAGTGTTGGATGCAAAATCGCCAGTGGCATTGATATTGGCCTCACCGATCAGTCCAAGCTGTTCGATGAACCCGCCCGTCAAGGTGTAGCTGGCCGAGGCAAGGATGGTGTCCGTACCTGACCGCAGGTTTTCGATCACGACATCGCCACTGTTGTCGACATAGTATGTGTCATCACCGCGGCCGCCGTCCATGGTGTCGATGCCGCCAAGGCCGTCGATCACGTTGTTGCCTGCGTCCCCCGTGAGTTCATCAACAAACGCGGAGCCAGTGAGGTATTCGATGCTGACCAGCGTATCCATGCCGGCCCCGCCGGTGGCCTGCGCCCCTGTCAGGGCGAGACTGACCGTGACGCCGCTGGCAGCGCGGGCATAGCTTGCCGTGTCGAAATCCGCGCCGCCATCCAGCGTATCGTCACCGGCGCCGCCATCGAGAAAGTCATTGCCGCCCAGACCCGTGAGCAGGTTGATGCCGGAATTGCCGAGCAAAGTGTTGGACAGCCCATCGCCGGTGGCGGCGATATTGGCGGTGCCGATCAGCTCCAGCGTTTCGATGGATTGGCCCGCGATGCTCCAGCTGGCCGAGGCGAAGACTTTGTCCGTGCCCTGCCTGGAAACTTCGAAGACCGCATCGCTGGTGTTGTCGACATGGTATGTGTCATCCCCAAAACCGCCGGCCATGGCGTCGATACCGCCGCGGCCGTTCAGCAAGTTGTTCCCGGCATCGCCCGTCAAAGTATCGCTGAAGTTCGATCCGGTGAGGTTTTCGATCCCGAGCAGCGTATCCGTGCCAGCCCCGCCGGTGGCCTGCGCTCCGGTCAGCGCAAGACTGACTGCGACGCCGCTGGCAGCATTGGCATAATTGGCGGTGTCGATATCCGCGCCGCCGTCCAGCGTGTCATCGCCAGCACCGCCTTCAATAAGGTCATTCCCGCCGAGCGCCGTGAGAATGTTGTTGCCGCTGTTGCCGATCAAGCTGTTGGTGAACTGATTTCCGGTGGCAGTGATGTTGGCTGTGCCAGTCAGCTCAAGTGACTCGATTGATTGGCCCGCCATGGCCCAGCTGGCCGAGGCAAAGACCTTGTCCAAGCCTGCCTGGGACGCTTCGATAACGACATCGCCGGTGTTGTCGACAAAGTAGGTGTCATCGCCAAGGCCGCCAGCCATGCGATCAAGCCCGGCAAGGCCATTGAGCACGTTGTTGACATTGTTTCCGATCAACCGGTCATCGAACGCCGACCCGGTAACAGCCTCGATGTTGAGCAAAGTGTCGGTGCCCGCACCAACCGTGACCTGAGCGCCGACAATGGCGAGGCTTACACTGACGCCGGCCAGCGCCGTCGCATAGCTGACCCTGTCAGTGCCGCTGCTGCCATCGATCAGATCGTTGCCCGCACCGCCGATCAGGGTATCATTGCCGCGTCCGCCCTTCAGGCTGTCATCCCCCGCGCCGCCATCGAGCAGATCGTTGCCATCAGCGCCGGATATGGTGTCATTGCCGCCGCGGCCCTCAAGAGTGTCGTCGTCCGAACCCAGAAACGCGGGCAATCCGGTGCGGTCCTTGGGCTCAGGGCCGCCCTCGATCACTTCGGCTTCATCGCTGCCCAGGATGATATCATTGCCAAGCCCGCCGCGTATTTCCGAAACGACTACGCCGCGATAGCCGCCCGTGCGAACTTCAATGGTATCGTTACCCGCACCGCCATCGATCTGATCCGCCGTATTGGTGGCAAAGATCTTGTCGTCACCCATTCCGCCGCTAATGAAATCATAAGGGATGTGTCTGGTCTCAAACAGCTGCGGTCCGCTGCGCGTGGGGATCGGCACCTCGAAGGTCAGCTCATTTTCGGGAACGATGCTGTAGTCCGTCGCCAGGATGAAATCGTTGCCCGCTTCGCCGTAAATCTGCGACCCGCCCGCACCGGAGGTGATGCGATCATCGCCGCTGCCGCCCGAAAGGTAATCATCGCCGCTTCCGCCGATGATGACGTCATCGCCAATACCGCCCGAGATACTGTCGCTGCCAAGGCCGACGCCGATGCCGTCCAGCATGATCAACCGCTCGAAGTTCAGGATCGGGGTGTTGCCCGTGCCGTGTCCCGCGATCCCGGTTTCCGGATCGCCCAGATTGATCACCTGATCGGTGCGTGACGGGGACTGCCAGTAGAGCACATCGAACCCGGTGCCGCCGTT
>JAIXYF010000121.1 GCA_027490345.1 Novosphingobium sp. | reverse complement strand
GATAGAGCCGGGTCGAGGCGTAGAGCAGCAGTTCGTTGGTGATCGCGTTCTTGTAGGTGTGCGCCCGGTCCCACCACAGGCCGCCGCCGCACGTCTGGTCCCAGTGCCGGGAGACGATCCGCGCATAATTTGCTGCCGCCCATGCCAGCAATTCGGGGTCGCGGTCGATCTGCCAGGCCTCGGTGGTGGCGATCACGGCCCACAGATCGTCGTCGTTGAGATAGAGACCGGCACGGTTGCGCACGGCGGCTGCAATCTTGCCGGCCCAGCGCGCGTCGCCGGTGCGGCGCTGATAGTCGATCAGCACATGCGTCATCGGAAAGCGCTGCCAGTTCTCGCTCGCTTTCCAGCCGTTCGCGGTGCCCCAGGTGCGTTCCAGATAATCGGCCAATGCCCCGGCCCTGCTATGCCACGGCGCGGTCTGGGCGTGAGCAGGCAGGGCGGCGGCCAGCAGCAGCGGCAGCGCGGCGGCTATCCAGCGCATTGGTGCTACTCTGCATCCCGGCGGCGTAGCACCAATGCGCCCGTTACCAGCGCCGTCATCAGCGCGGCAAAGAGCGCAGCCAGCTCGCGGTTGTTCCAAGCCATTGTCACCAGCGAGAGGCTGGCCATGCCCAGCGCGAAAGCAGGGACAAACGGATAGAGCGGTGCGTGAAATGGGCGCAGCAGATCAGGCTCGCTGCGGCGCAGGCGAAACAGTGCGGCCATCGAGACGATATACATCGTCAGCGCGCCAAAGGCGGAGAGCGTGACCACGCTGGCGGTGAGCGACTGGCCGGCGATGGTGATGAAGGCATCGCTGTAGATTGCGGCAATGCCCACCACGCCGCCCGCCAGCGTCGCCAAGTGCGGCGTCTTGAAGCGGGGATGAAGCCTGGCGAACGCGCTCGGCAGATAGCCCGCGCGGCCGAGCGCAAAGATCTGGCGCGCATAGCCCATGATGATCCCGTGAAACGAGGCAACAAGCCCGAACAGCCCCAGCCACACCAGCATGTGCAGCCAACCGCTGGAGGCCCCCACGGCGCGCTTCATGGCCTGAGGCAGCGGATCGTTGAGGCTGGAAAGCTCGGCCCAGCTGCCCGATCCGCCGGCAAACAGCATCACGCCAAACGCCAGCGCGGTCAGCGTAAGGATGCCCGAGATATAGGCGAGCGGGATCGTGCGGCGCGGCTCCTTCGCTTCCTCTGCCGCCATGGCGACGCCTTCGATGGCGAGGAAGAACCAGATCGCGAAGGGGAGGGCGGCGAACATCCCACTGACCGCCGCCATGCTGAAATGATCCTGTCCGGCCCATCCACCCGCGAGGAAATTCGACCAGCGAAACGCGGGCAGCACCACACCCATGAACACGATAAGCTCGCCGACCGCGAGCAGCGTGACCACCACTTCGAAGCTGGCGGCAATTTGCACGCCCACGATGTTAAGCGCCATGAACACGGCATAGGCGCCCAATGCAGCGTGCTTGGGCTCCAGCGCCGGGAACTGCACGTGAAGATAGGCTCCGATGGCAAGCGAGATCGCGGGCGGCGCAAAGAGAAACTCGGTCAGCGTAGCAAACCCCGCCACCGCGCCGCCCAGCGGCCCGAACGCGCGCAGGCCATAGGCGAAGGGCCCGCCAGCATGGGGAATGGCCGTGGTCAGCTCGGTGAATGAGAAGATGAAGGCAATATACATCGCCGCCACGGCCATGGTTGTGACGAGAAACCCCAGCGTACCCGCGCTGGCCCAGCCATAGCTCCAGCCAAAGTACTCGCCCGAAATGACAAGGCCCACGGCGATGGCCCAGAGCTGAAACGGCCCGAGAGTCCGGTGCAATTGCGCGCTCATGCGGGGCCTTGCTCTTTAGCGGAAAGCAGCGGGGTCTGATCGTCCTTTAGCTCGACCCCGGAAAGCTGGCGGCGCAGCGCCTCGCGCAGCAGCCAGCCCAGCGTGCGGGCGGCATCTTGCGGCGAAAGACCGCCTGCGCCGTGGATGTTCGAAATGCAGTTGCGCTCCGCATCGCTGCGGCCGGAGCGGGGGCCGAAGGTCATGTAGATGCCGAGGCTGTCATGCACGCTGAGGCCGGGCCGCTCGCCGATGATCATCACCGAGACTCGCGCGCCAAGCGCCTCGCCGACGGGATCGGCGAGCGCGACGCGCGCGGCTTTCGCAATGACCACCGGGCCGATCGTCAGATCAGCAAGCTCCGCCATGCAGGCCCGCAGCAGCCGCACCGCGCCTGCTTGCACGCCGGTTGCCGAAAGCCCATCGCCGATCACGAACACCACATCACAGCGCTTGCTCGCTGCCGCAAGCAGCGCGGCAGAGCGCGCCGAAAGGCGGCGCCCCAGATCGGGGCGGCGCAGATAGGTTGCGCGGTCTGGCGCATCGCTCTCCACTTGCAGCACCGGAAGAGGGGCCAGTTCTGCCGCCAGCGCTGCGCCATCGAGCGCGGCATGCACGGCATCGCGCGCTCGGGCATGGGCAAGCTGGAAATCTAGCACCTCGGCCAGCGGCAGGGCATGGCCGACGCGGCCCAGCGCAATCCGCGCAGGCGTGGTGCGGCGCAGCTGCGCCCAGAGTTCGTCATTCACCACTTCGCTCAAGCGAGGCTCTCCGCAATCCTGCGCACGAAGGGCGATGCACCGTGGCTCAGCGCCCGCAAGCGGCCATCGGGCGCCGCAATGCCCACTTCGGCGAGCCAGGCCTCGAATTCCGGTGCGGGGCGCAGGCCCATCACGCTGCGCAGATAGAGTGCGTCGTGGTTGGACAGGCTCTGGTACGAGAGCATGACATCGTCGCTGCCCGGCACGCAGATCAGGAAGCTGCAGCCCGCCACCGTCAGCAGCGTCATCAGGCTGTCCATGTCGTCCTGATCGGCCTCGGCATGGTTGGTGTAGCACACGTCACAGCCCATCGGCAGGCCGAGCAGCTTGCCGCAGAAATGGTCTTCCAGCCCCGCGCGGATGATCTGCTTGCCGTCGTAGAGATATTCCGGCCCGATGAAACCGACGACCGTGTTTACCAGCAGCGGATCGAACGCGCGGGCGACTCCGTAAGCGCGCGCCTCCATCGTCTGCTGATCGACGCCGTGGTGCGCATTCGCAGAAAGTGCGGAGCCTTGGCCGGTCTCAAAATACATCACGTTGCGGCCCACGGTCCCGCGCCCCAACGCCTTTGCTGCGGCATGGGCTTCGCGCAGCACGGCCAGATCGATGCCGAACCCGGCATTGGCGTCCTCGCTCCCCGCGACAGACTGGAACACCAGATCGACCGGCGCGCCGCGCTCCATGATCGCAAGGCTGTTCGTCACATGGGTAAGCACGCAGCTTTGCGTGGGGATCGCATAGGCCTCGCGCAGTTCATCGAGCATCCGGATCAGCGTGGTTGCAGCAGGCACGCTGTCGCTGGCGGGATTCACGCCGATCACAGCATCGCCAACGCCGTGGAGCAGGCCATCGAGCACGGCAGCGGCAATACCGCGCGGGTCGTCTGCCGGATGATTGGGTTGCAGGCGCGTGGACAGGCGGCTGGGGAGGCCGATGGTGGAGCGAAAGGCCGTGACGACGCGGATCTTCTGCGCAACCGCGATCAGATCCTGACCCCGCATCAGCTTGGATACGGCCGCCGCCATTTCCGGCGTCACCCCGCGTGCAATGGCGGCAAGCGTGGGCCCGTCTGCCGCCTCGCTCAGCAGCCAGTCGCGAAACCCGCCTATCGTGAGGTGCGCGATGGGGGCGAAGGCGGCGGCATCGTGGCTGTCGATGATCAGCCGGGTAACCTCATCGGCCTCGTAAGGAACCAACGCTTCGCTGAGGAACACGGCAAGGGGCAGGTCTGCCAGCAGCCAGCGCGCGGCAACGCGGCGCGTGGAGCTCGTTGCAGCAAGGCCGGCCAGTTCGTCGCCCGAACGCAGCGGGCTTGCGGCGGCGAGTACGGCCTTGAGATCCTCGAAGCTGTGTCGTTCGCCGCCAAGATCGCAGGAAAACGGCAAGATCGGAAACCTCCATGGCGCAACCCCGCGATGGTAGGCCCCGATCTTGCTGCATTGCAACCAGCGTCTTGGGGAAAAGCCTTGAGCGACGAACGGACCACGGGAACCTGAACCCGTCTATCCCGCGCAACCATCCGGTGCCCGGACAAAAAAGAAGGGACGGATTGCTCCGCCCCCTCCTCGGCCGTGGGCCTTGTGGCTCCGGTCGTAGCTGATGTCTGAAAGGCGCTTAGAGCAGCTTCCAGGTGATCGGAACGGTCACCGATGTGGCGCCGCCTGGCGGGGGCGGCACCGTGCCGGTGCGGCTGGGCAGGGCCAGCGCTTCGCGGTCGAGCACGGTCGAGCCCGAGGGCGAGATCAGCTCGGCCCGCTCCACCGCGCCCGATGCGGCGACATAGATCTTCACTTTCGCCGTGCCCTGCTCGCCGCGCGCCTGCGCTGCCTTGGGATACGTCTGCTTGGCAGCGATGCTGCGCGAAACCTGCTTGATCCAGTCAGCCGACTGGGCATGGGCCGTGCCAGCCATGCAGGCGGCGGTGATCAGGGCGAAGGCCAGGGTCTTGGCAGTCTTGAACATCGTGGATCCTTCCGGTTGGTAGCAAATGGAATGATCCGGCAGCGCAATCTGGCTGAGCGGACCTTGCGGGATTGGGTGGCCTCATCTGGCGCCTCGCCTGTTAGATTCACGCGAACTTGCGCTACGGACCACACCGGAGGCCGGATTCATGCCATCTAGGCCCTTTCAGGCCAGCAAGCCTTGCCTCTCTGCGCGCCTTGAAGGTTAATGCGCGACTATGATGCACCGCCGATTCGTTCTTGCCGTACTTCCCTTGGCCGCGCTGCTTGTTGCAGCCGCCCCGAAGCGGCGGTCCGCCCCGCCCGCACCGCCATCACCGCCGCCCCCGCTGCTCCCTCCCGCTTCGATAGAGCGGGTGGCGCTGGTCACCGAACTCGGCACGATCGAGCTGACGCTTGATGGCGCCCATGCGCCGATCAGCACGGCCAATTTCCTGCGCTATGTCGATGCCGGGCGGTTTGACGGGATCACCTTCTACCGGGCGATGCATCTGGCCTGGGGCGATCAGCCCAATGGCCTACTTCAAGGCGGCCTGCGCGATCCGCGCCAGCTATTTGCGCCCATCGCGCATGAGCCGACGAGCCAGACCGGCCTCTCCCATAAGGCCGGGGCGCTATCCATGGCGCGCAATGCGCCGGGCACCGCAACCGCGGATTTCTCGATCATGCTGTCCGATCTCACTGGGCTGGATGCAGACCCCAAGTCCGCCGATCCCGAAGCGCAGGCGGGCTATGCGGTGTTTGGCGCGGTGACGGCGGGCATGGATGTGGTGCGCAAGATCTGGGACGCGCCGCTTTCGCAAACACTGGGCGAAGGCGTGATGCGCGGGCAGATGCTGGAGGCCCCGGTCAAGGTGCTGAGCGCGCGCCGCCTGCCGCCGCTGCCTGCACCGCCAGCACCACCTGCACCCTGACCGCCCCGCGGGTTTTACTGCGGGCAGGAAACCGGCTCACCTGCCCCGCGCTGGAACAAGATCAGCCGCAGATGGAACGCGTCGCCGCCTGCCGTCTGGTTGGGCCCGGCCACCAGTTCCAGCGCATCGCCTGCTGCCAGATCGGCAGAAAGCGGGGGCAGCTGCATTGGCCCTGTCAGCACGCCGCGCCACAGCGTTTTGCCGCCTGCGGTAATCGTCAGGTCCACCCCGTCACCCGCCGCCGTCTTGGCAAAGCAGCCCCCCACATCCACGCTTTGCGGGGCAGGGGCGACATGGCGCCACACCGCGCGCATGGGCGCCGCACCGGTGCCGCCGGGGGCCGCAGTGGTGTTGTTGATCCGCAGCGGGCGATACCAGCGATCGCCGAAATAACTGGTGAACTGGTCGTCGAACAGCGGCAGCCGATAGCTGGCATCGCCCTTCATCCGCACGCCATAGCGCCATTGCGGCGTGCCCCAGCCCATCAGCGTATCGGCGAGCCAGGTCGAAGCGCCAAAGCGGATGGCTGTCGTTCCAGTGATCACCAGCGGGCTTTCGCTCACGCTTGCGCCTTGCAGCGGCGCGCCCGTGGCATCGCTCACGTGCCCGCCTTCCACCTGAAGGCTGCGCGGCGCGCCCCAGACCACGGTGGTATCTGCGCCGAAGCGATAGGCAAACAGCAGCGGATCACCCAGATCGAGCCGCTGCGGCCGGCCCTGTGCCAGCACGCGCTGCATCAGGGTGAAGGCGCGTGCCTGCGCCTTGGGTGTGCGGCCGGCAAACAGCCCCATGGTCGGATACCAGCGCTGGTCGATCAGCGCATACCAGCTGGCCTGTGCCACGCCGCCCGCCGCCAGCATGGTCGTCTGCTTCACCAGCTCGCCCGCGCCCAGCGGCTCATTGCGCGTATCCATGCTCAGCTCGCTCGCCCAGATCGGCACGCGCCGCCCCGCCGCTTCCATCGCAGCGTTGAGCGCAGCCAGTTCGATATCGAGCCCTTCCGCACGTGAACGATAGGGATGCACGGCAATCGCATCCACTTCGCTCAGCATCCCGGCGGCGAACAGGTTCTTCAGAAAGCCGGTGCCGATGGTGTTGGTCGATCCGCCAAGGATCGCCGTGCGCCCGCCGATCCGCGCGCGGACTGCCTTCAGCGTGGCGACATAGGCGGCCACGCGATTCACTCCGGCGGGATAGACCAGCGTGCCGGGACCATTGATCTCGTTGCCCACTTCGATGGCGGCAAGGCAGGGGCCGAAGCGGTCTGCGAGCGCGGCAAGATAGGCGGCGAAAGCTGCATTGCCGGTAGCGCTGGAAACCCATTGGCCGCCATCATACAGCGGATTGACGGGAACGGCCGTCAGCAGGAGGCGCTGCCCGCCCTTGCACGCCGCGCCCAGCGCCTGTGCTGCCGGACCATCGAGCCGATAGCTGCCGCGCACTTTCTCCGCTTCGGCCCAGGGCAGCGAATCGCGCAGCATCGGCGCGCCGACCTGCTGTGCCAGCACCAGCGTGGCTGGCGGCCAGCCCTGGCTGAAATGCGTTTGCACGCCCAATACCATCGGCGGCATCCGGGCGATGTCTGCTGCGCTGTGCAGCTGCGATCCGGCGGCCTGCGCGGTGCCGATGGGCGATGTGATGTCGGCCGTGCGGCGCAATTGCACCGGCCCGCAGGCCGCCAGCAGCGCCAGCAGCACAGCGATGCGCAGCGCAGGGCGCACCTGGCTGGCAATCTGGCGGGAACTCTCGATCAGGGCATGGCAGACCATGGCACGCTCTCCGGTAACAGGGAATGCGGCAGGGTTTGCCGAAAAGCACCTTAATGCGCTTCCAGCGAATGCGCTTAAGCGAGCATTTTTCTGTGTTGCGCTAGTCTCGCCAAACGCTCGGGGTTTCTGCGTAGGGCACGCTTCGCTCGTTTGCGCCGCTGCATCTGCGGGCGCGTTTACCATGGCGGAAAGGTTTGCCTGCTAAGCGGTTCCTGCAGGTGGGCGGCAGATGGCGGCCCCGGATCGTATGGACAGCGATGGTTATGGATTCTTTCGGGCGCATCGGCGTGATCGGCCTTGGTTATGTCGGGCTGCCGCTCGCGGTCTCGTTTGCGCGCAAGCACGCGGTGGTCGGGCTGGATGTAAACTCGGCGCGCATCGCTGCCTTGAAGGCCGGGATCGATCACACCAACGAAGTCACGCGGGAGGAATTGCTGGCTTCTGCGCTGGTGGTGACTGATCAGCCCGAGGATCTGCGCGGGTGCCGGATCATTATCGTGACCGTGCCCACGCCGGTCGATGAAAGCCGCCGCCCGGATTTCTCCGCGCTGCACAAGGCCTGCCTTACCGTGGGCAAGGTGATCGAGCCGGGCGCGGTGATCGTGTTCGAATCGACCGTCTATCCCGGCGCCACCGAAGAAGTCTGCGCGCCGGTGATCGAGGCGGCATCGGGCCTGCGTTCCGGCATCGATTTCAAGCTGGGCTACAGCCCCGAACGCATCAACCCGGGCGACAAGGCTCACCCGTTCGAGAAGATCGTGAAAGTGGTTTCGGGCCACGATGCCGAAACGCTCGATCTGCTCGCTGATCTCTATGGCTCGGTGGTCACCGCCGGAATCCACAAGGCGTCTTCGATCAAGGTGGCCGAAGCCTCGAAAGTGATCGAAAATACCCAGCGCGATATCAACATCGCCTTGATGAACGAAATTTCGAAGATCTGCGATCTGGTCGGCATCCGCACCAGCGAAGTGCTGGCGGCAGCGGGCACCAAATGGAACTTCTTGCGCTTCTATCCCGGGCTGGTGGGCGGCCACTGCATCGGGGTCGATCCCTATTACCTCACCGCCAAGGCCGAACAGCTGGGCTATCACCCGCAAGTGATCCTGGCGGGGCGGCGCATCAACGATGGCATGGGCAGCTATATCGCGCAGCGCGCGGTCAAGATGATGGCGGCGGCCGATTGCAAACTGGCGGCGGCGCGCGTCGGCATTCTGGGCCTGACGTTCAAGGAGAACGTGCCCGATATCCGAAATTCCAAGGTCGAGGACATTGTCCGCGAATTCGGCGAGTTCGGGATCACCCCGATCATCCACGATCCGCTGGCCGATCCGGCCGCTGCGCAGCATGAATTCGGCATCACACTCAGCGATCTGGGCGCGATGCGCGATCTCGATGCGCTCATCCTGGCGGTGTCACACGATGCTTATGCCGGGCTCTCGCGCGAGGCGCTGGGCGCTATGCTCAAGCCTGGCAGCGTGGTGATCGACGTCAAGTCCGTCCTTGCGCCCGCAGCGGTGCCTGAAGGTGCCCGCTACTGGAGCCTGTGAGATCGTCCGCCGCGCTCGCGCGCTCGTCATGGCCTGCACTGGTTTCACTGGCGGTTGCGACAAGCGGCTGGACCCCTGCCTGCACCCCTGATTGGATAAGGGACTGGCCCTGCGGAAGCACGGTGGCTTCGCTGTTCCAGATCAGCCCGGTAGCGCACAGTTCGGGTGCGAGCCGCTTGTAGAAATTGCCATTGAGCTGGGTGCGGGTGATGAGCTCGTCGCGGAACTTGAGGTAGAGCATTCGGTCCGGCACCGCCGATCCGGCTTCGGTCCAGAACCGATCAAGCGTGCCCTGATACGTCAGGCCCGGCATGTCCCACACTGCCTCGCCCACAGCCTTGGTCGGGCATTTCATCCCGATCGCGGTCAGCCCCACGGTGCTGTTGATCACCACCACGCCGCGGCAATGGCGGATCAGCGTGGGTGTGTGCTGATCGTGGATGTAGAGCACCCTTTCCCCGCAGCCGTGCTGGCCCGCCAGCTCGCGGATCAGGCGCGTGTAGTTGCGGTAGCCGCGGTCCATCGGGTGATGCTTGAAGACCAGCCGGGTCTCTGCCGGAGCATGGCGGGCAAACGATTCGATGGCCGCAGCAATGAAACCTTCGATCCCGCCGACATCGGCATGGGTCAGCACCTGGGCATCGTTGTGAACCTGCAGCGGGGCAAAGTAGAAGCTGTTGCTCCATGGCCCGGCCAGCTTCTCCTGAATCCCGCGCTGGCGCCACTTGTACCAGGCCTTGCGCAAGGGCGAAAGCAGCCAGGGCAGGCATTCGCGCAGCATCAGCGGGCGGTGGTGCTGATAATGCGGATAGAGCACGCGGCCCAGCCCGCCGAACAGGAAGTAATTGAACCCCCACCAAACCATCTGCCAGAAGGCGCTGGGCATGGGCCGGGTGGTGATGATCCGGTCTGGCGCGGCAAGGTAGTCTTCGGGCTGCCGGGTGAGGGGGCTGTTGGCGTTGACCCCGTCGCGCTCCAGCGTCACGAAATCGGGGCGCAGATAGCCTTCCTCGAACACGCCGACTTCGATGCCGAGCCGCGTGGCCACTTCATGCGCGGTGCGATGGATCGGGCGGCAATCGCCGAACAGGAATACCAGATCGATCTGCAGTTCGCGCAAGCGCGCCTCAAACCAGCGCGGCCAATCTTCCATCCGGCCGCGATAGGGGGTGCCGCGCGGATAGAACACCCAATCGCCGGCGTTGAAATTGATCTTGTGAACCGTGCAGCCAGCCTCAGCCAGATCGCGGGCGAAATGCCGGAAGAACGGGCCCACCGGACCCTGCAGCAGAAGCACGCGCCGACCGGCAAAGGCCTTGATCCCTCCCTCGATCACGGTCAGCGCTTCCCCCACACCACGTCAAACAATACGCGAAGTTTTCGCATCTGACGCCTTGTCCACCCGGAACGCAAGCGTTCAAGGTTGCCGTTCCTTTGAAGGAGATCACGGGTTTCGGCAATCCGGGATAGCACCGTTTCACATTTGTCCATGCGCGCCTGTGCCGTATTCCAGTAAATCGGATAGGTCAGCAGCGCGCCTGCCACCAGTTCGTCCAGCGTGAGCCGACGGGTTCTGCGCTGCCAGGTGGACACGCCGCTGGCGCGGTCTTCGGTCAGGCCCCAGCCCGCATAGAACGGCGCACCATACGTCACGACCGGTGTGCCGCGCAGCAATGCATCGAACCCGGAAAGCGACGTGATCGTATGCACTTCGTCGCAGGCATCGATGCAGCTGACGATGGATGCCTCGGTTTCGATCCAGTCTGCCAGCTTCGCCGCTTCGCCCAGCGCAACGCGGCCGCTGCGGTTGCCGCTCATCACATCGGGGTGCGGCTTGTAGACGATCCACGCCTCGGGCCGGCTGGTGCGCACCGCGCGCAGCAGATCAAGATTGCGGCGCACTTGCGCACCGCCCAGCCGGATCGAGGCATCGGTCTCCACTTGCCCCGGCACCAGCACGGTGGGCCGGGGCTGCTCTGGCCAGCGCGGGGCCATGCGCGGTTCGATGTTGTATTTCGTCAGCCCGGTCGCAGCGATGAAGGCGCGCACCTGCGCGGCGGAAGCCCGGTCCTCGTCCGTGAAGAGCGCGGTCTGAAGGATCGTTTCCAGATCGCTGGGGCGAGTGGCATCGAAGTAGATTCCCGTGCGGTCCAGCACCAGCGATTGCGGCGGGATCAGATCGGAGCCGAGGCCGACCGACCGGATAAAGCCATCCTCGATACGCAGCAGGACCGCGCCGCGCTCCTCCGCCAACGCCGCAAGGCCCGGTGGCGGGTCCGCGCCCCAGATGGCGATGGCATCGCCCGGCCCGGGGCCGAGCGCGCGCGCCGCTGCGGGATCGCGGGCAAAATGCAGGCTGGTGCATTGCGCGGCCAGTAGCGGGCGCAGATTGTGCGCCTTCCACCGCCGCAGACCCACCGCGATGATCCGGCCATAGGGCTGCGCTAAGGCCTCGGTCGTGCTCATATCTGCAAGGCTTACAGCCCGGCGGCAGCAGTTACCAGTTCCAGCCGCTGCGCCCACGTGTGATGCTGCGCAACATGGTCAGCGCCCGCCCGCGCCCGGTCCAGGTCTTCGCGCGAAGGGCCATGGCGCAGGCGGCCAAACAGCGCGCCTGCTTCTTCGGGATCGGTGATGACATGGCAAAAATCACGGAACATCGCCTCGACCGAAGCGGACGGCGATGTGACGGCGATGCCGCCGCAGGCCAGAATTTCGACCAGCCGCCGCGAAACCATGGTGGGCGAATTGGTTACCGTGTTGACGTTAAGCGAGATCAGGTGATCCTTGTAGATCTGCGCCGTCTGCGCATGGGGCACTGCGGGGCGGACCACCAGTCCATCCCATTCGGGATAGCGGTAGATCGATGAACTGCGGTCCGAATTGCGATCATAGACCGTCAGCGCCATCCCGTTTTCGCGCACTGCGGTGAAGGCCATGTGCTGCCATGCGCGGCGGGCATCATGGATATGCGTGCTGTAGCTGCCGACGAAGTTGGCATCGCAGGTGCGGAAATCGAAACCAGTGAAGCTGTGGAACCGCGGCTGGACGGGAAACGGCATCACCCTGACGGAGGTGGCGGGGTCTACCGCCGCACGGTAGCGCGGCACGCAGGTTTCATCGACCGTCAGGACATGATCGAACAGCCGGGCGCTGCCGATGAACCGGTCGAAGTGGACGCCGTCCTCCTTGTTCCAGAACACCGCCGGGATGCCCAGATCGCGCGCGGTGCGCACCAGCCTTCGCAGGCGCCGGTTCGAACGGAGCATGTAGCCCGGATAGGAAGCGATCTTGTATTTCCAGCTGGAATTCAGTCCGTGCCACGCGGATTCCACCAGCAGCAGATCGGGCCGCGTGGTGCGCAGCAGCGGGGCAAAGCCCGCTGCCGGCACGTCGATCACATGGCATTCCGGGGCGAGGCAGGAACGCGTTAGTTCATCCGCAAGCAGCGCAATCTTCAGGTTCCGAAACGGCATTGCGGCGGCGCTGCAGGATCAGCGTTCGGAAAAGCGGGCCTGCGTATAGACCGATGCATCGCACCACGGACGCGGCTGGCGGCTGCCACGCACCGAAATCTGTCGCCGCTCCTCGATCCCGGCAAAAGTATTGTCGCTGGCGATATTGCCGGTGGAGGGGCACTCGCCCGATTTCTTGGTGCACTCGCCCGTCTTGCCCAGATCGCAGAACCATTCCTCGATCGCGGCAGCACGATCGGCGGTGGCGAAGCTGTTCTTCACCAGCACGGTGTTGCCCGATGCGTCACGCAGCTTGACCGCCGAACCGCAGAAATCCTCGAACTTGTTGCGTTCGATCCGGTTGCCAGACGAACCATGCGCCACATACATGGCATGCAGCCCGGGGCAGGAACTGACCGGATAGTTGCGGATGGTGCGGAAGTAGTTGTTTTCGATGATGTTATCGCGCGAGTTGACAAAGCGCAGGGCCGCGGTGGACTTGCCCTTGCCGGAGGTGCTGCCGATCCGGGCGAAGACATTGTTGGCAATCACCGTGCCACGGTTGAAACCGGCGGGATCATCGCGATTGCCGTTTAACGTGATGGCCGTGCCATAATCGACAATCCGCAGGTTGCGGATGGTGAGGCCCGTGTCGCGCCCGGCGCGGCCTTCATAGCGCAGCCAGGTGCCGTTGCCGCGGCCATAAAAGGCCGGATAATCTGCCGCGACCGGGCTCGAACCGGCAATGGTCAGCTTGCCGCGCATCATCGTGTCGTCCAGCAGCAGGGTCTGACCCCGATAGATGCCAGGGCCGACCACGATCACCATGTCCTCGCCCGTCTTTGCCGATTGTGCGGCTGCCAGCTTCACGGCATTGGTCAGCGTGGCAACCGGCCGCTCTTCGGAAAGACCGTCGTTGCGATCATTGCCCTTGATGGCGAGGTGGATTTCCCCGGCGTGCGCGGCCTGTGAAAACAGCAGCGCCGCGATCACCAGGATCAATTGCACCCCGGCGCCAAACCGCCGTGCGAGGTTCGAACCGAGTGCGTGCAGCGACCGCAAAAAATGCATCATCATTCCGTATTCCTAGGCGACAAGCTCTACTGACGGAAGCTTGCATGTGAGGTTTTCGCTGAATGCGGCATTAAATTGCGCCACGGCCTGCTCGATTTCGGCGCGGCGGTGCAGGAAGACTTCGGCGGCTGGCCCAGCGAGTTCCTTCTTGCGGCGCTTGCCCGTCGCTTTTTCGGTGGCATTGCGATTGGAGGTGCTGCCGACGATTTCATCGATCCATGCGGGATCGGGGGTGATCGGCAACGGCGCAAACAGCCGCGCTTCCACCCACGCGGGCTTGGTTTCCGAGCGGATGAAATCATCGAGGTTCAAAACGCCGATGGAAAGCCGCGATCCGCT
>JAIXYF010000334.1 GCA_027490345.1 Novosphingobium sp. | reverse complement strand
GCGGCCTGGCATTTGATTTCTTGCAGACACAGCACATCCGGCTTGGCTTCGGAGACGAAGCGGGCGACCTGATCGATGCGCAGGCGGACGGAATTGATGTTCCAGGTGGCGATGGCAATCATGGTGCAGGCTTTAGGTTTCCGCGGCCGGATTGACCAGATGGCATCTTGCGCGTGGCGGCAGGATTGGCGGCGTTCTGCCCTGCGCTGTCAATCGTCAGGCGCGGTCCACCCGGTCCGCGCCGCCCATTCCCGTGCGCCCGCCATGATCAAATCGAAGACCGGATCCTTCACGGCATTGTAGGCTGCCTTGTCAGCGTGAAACCGGGTTGCAAGCTCTTGTTTCACCGCCTCATAGGCCGCTGCGGCAGAGGGGCTCGCCCGCAGGAAATCGCGGCACAGCAGCGCGAAGCTGTGGTTGAAGCACCCGCATTCGCGCACGTGCACATGCAGCGCAGGGGCTGGGCGGGTGAAGTATCGCTTCTGCAGATTCGGGGCGGAAAGGCACAGGCCCGCCGGGGCATGGTCTTCGGCAAGGCCGCGATCGGTGTATCCGGCAGCGATGAGGCCAGCCGGATCAAAATCTGCCAGACGGGGCACGCTGATCTGGATATCAATCACGTCCTTGGCCGAAAGGCCGGGAAGCGCGGTTGATCCGATGTGGTGGATCGTCGCACCTGGCGGGCACAAGGGCAGCAGCGCTTCAGCCGCCAGCCTGAACCGGCTGGCCCACGCGGTCTGGTGGGGGATGAGTGCGATCCGGGCCATGCCGCTTCCCATGTCAGGCCCCGCTTCCGGCCGCAAACGCAAAAAAAACCCTCGGACCGGGGGCATGGTCCGAGGGTTCCTTGTGCGTTCGTCACGCTGCCAAGGCGGAAAGGGATTGATGGACCGGGAAACAGGGGGGGGCGAACCCGGTCGGTTCCGTCTTGACCCCTTGCTTCTAGGTGCCTGCCGCTTTCTGGCGGATGAACGCACATGTCAGGGAGATGTCAGGCTGGTCGCAAATTGTCGCAGGATAGCAAGCCGCCCCGGCAGACTGCCTGCTACTTGCGGCCAGTGGTGCGCGGATCGTTCCAGCGAAAGGTGTTGGATGGCAGCGCCACGCCATAGCGCTGATTCGAAAGCCGCACCGTGGTGCGCCGGTTCTGCGAATCGAGCGCGATCCAGCTGTTGAGTTCAAGCCCGCCCGGCGCGCTCGCCTTTCTCAGCATGATCAGGGTGATGGAGCCATATTCGGGGTGGCGCGGATCATGCACATCCATGCTCACCACATCGGGATGGCCCGTGGCGTTGAGCGTGGCAAAGCGCGCCACGTCCTTGTTCGGATCGAGCAGCGCGCCTAGCGGGCTGTTGCGGATCGGCCAGCGCTGCACCTGCCGCACTTCATAGTCGATCATCGTCAGCGCCGACCCATCAGACACGATCAGCAGCGGCACGCCGGGCTGATACTGGAAGCGGATTTTGCCCGGCCGCTGCAGGCTGAGCACACCGGCAAGGCGCTGGCCGTTGCGGTCGGTCTGAACGAAATCGGCCTGCAGGGTGGAGATGGCGCGCAAGGCGGAAACGGCTGCTTCAACCTGCGGATTGGTAGCGGGTGCCGCAGGTGCCGGTGTTGGCGGCGCTGCGATCACCGGAACGGCAGAAGCAGCCAGCGCCAGAAGCGCGGCGGCTACAATGGAACGAGGGGCAGCAATCCGGCGGGAAGCCGGACGGGGGGCGGGGGTGCGGATCATCATCATCCCCCAGCCTGTGCCATCAGCGCGTTGAACCCGGCGTGAACTTCGCAGCTACGCCGGAGCCGCTCACTTGATCTTGGCTTCCTTGAACTCGACATGCTTGCGCACCACCGGGTCATACTTGCGGAACACCATCTTCTCGGTGGTGTTGCGCGGGTTCTTCTTCGTCACATAGAAGAAGCCGGTGTCGGCGGTCGAGACCAGGCGGATCTTGACGGTAGTGGGCTTGGCCATGACTTTATCCTGAAACCTTGAATGCGCGCGTAAAACGAATTCGGCGGCGCGTTGCCACGCCGCCAGACAGGGGGTGGTCGTTGTGAGCGAATCGGGCAAAAGTCAAGGGCCGCGATAGGCCTTCAGCGGTTTGAGGTTGTCGAATCGCTCCTTCGCGGGCGGGCCGGGCAATGGCGGTAGCTCCGGCACCGCCTGCTCCACGGGCTTCACCGGCAGCCGGCCGAGCAGATCGCGCACCAGCGTGAGCCGCCCCCGGCGCTGATCGTTGAAATCGACGAGGGTCCACGGCGCGTGCTTCGTATGGGTCGCCTTCAGCATCGCCTCGCGCGCATCGGTATAGGCGCCGTACTGGCCGCGCGCTGCCACATCTATCGGTGAGATTTTCCAGCGCTTTGCGGGATCATCGCGCCGTTCGGCAAGGCGCTTTTCCTGTTCCGCCTGATCGCAGGTGAGCCAGTACTTGAACAAGTGCAGCCCATCATCCACCAGCATCCGCTCGAACGTGGGGGCCGCTTCCAGAAACGCCTCGACTTGTGCGTCCGTGGCGAAACCCATGACCTTTTCCACGCCTGCGCGGTTGTACCAGCTACGGTCGAACAGCACGATTTCCCCGCCCGAGGGCAAGTGCGGCACATAGCGCAGGAAATACCACTGCGTCTTTTCCCGCTCGGTCGGCGCGCCCAGCGCCACGGTGCGCACCTGCCGGGGATTGAGCTTCTGGGAGATGGCATTGATCGCCCCGGTCTTGCCCGCCGT
>JAIXYF010000254.1 GCA_027490345.1 Novosphingobium sp. | reverse complement strand
ATAGCGGCCCGCGCCGTGCATGTAGTGGTGGCAGGGATACTGCGGCTCGAACAGGAAGGCCTGCCCCGCATCGGTGCCAACGCATTCGGTGCCGAAGCCCAGCACATCGCGCTCATTGATCATCCACAGGGTGGACGCCGCATCCGGACCGGGCGAGTGCGCGCCGTTCTCGTCAAGGTTGGTGAAGTTGGCGGGATCGGCTATCTTGCGCCAGTCGCTGCGCAAAAACACCCAGCTTCCTGCCGGAATGCGGCCATGCTGGGCTTCCCACGCTTCCAGCACTTCGACGGAGAGGATGAAATCGGGGTTGGCGGCGACTTCGGCGGTGCAGTCGATCACGCAGACCGGCGCGATGAAGCGCGCCGGATCGATCGTGTCGACCGCGCCGTTTTCCACGTCCTTGCCCGTCACCCAGTGGATCGGTGCATCGAAGTGCGTGCCGGTGTGCTCGCTGATTGTGAAGTTGTTCCAGTACCAGCCCGGCCCGCGCTCATCATAGCGGGAGATTTCTTCCTTCACGAAAGGCGAGGCCTGGCCGAATTCGGTGGGCAGCGTGATCGTGGGATACTCAGGCGTCAGTGTCTCGGTCAGGTCCACGACTTTGATCCCGCCAGCGGCAATCCCGCCCAGCAAACCTGCCAGAATTCCCGAATCCGCCACGATGACCTCCCATCTTGTTTCAATACGCCATACCAGCGGATTTGCCGTTTCCGCACAATGGCCCAATCGCAAGCTTGGTCATTCCGAGGGGTATTTCAAGCTTAAAATGAATCGCGGTCGGCTCGGGCCCCCAAGGTGCCGGTCCATATCACAATATGAGAGATCGGCCTTTGCGCCCCTGCGCCTGCGCCCTATGAACCGGGCTCCCCAGTTGGAGTGTGCAGGGCCATGAACGCCAATCTCGTCGCCATCTTCCTGTCGCGCCATGCCGGGCATGAAGCCAAGCCCGCGCTGCTCTGGAACGGCGAGACGGTGTGCACGTTCGGCGAACTTCCCGCCGCCATCGGACGCTACCGCGCGGCGCTGGCCCAGCTGGGGGTGAAGCAGGGTGACCGGGTGATGCTCAAGGCGGAAAACTCGCCGCACTTCGCGCTGACTTATCTTGCGGTGCTCGCCTCGGGCGCGACCTTCGTGCCGCTCAATCCCGCCTATACGCCCAGCGAAGTGGCGCTGTTGGTGGAGGACGCGGACCCCGTGCTGCTGGTGCACAGCGCCGCCACCGCCGTTCCGCCCGATGATGGCGTGATCGCCCGCGCCACGCTGGAGGCTGATGGCTCCGGCTCGCTCACCCGGCTGGCCGAAGGGCTGGAACCCGACGTTTCCGTTGCCGAAATGGCCGAGACCGATCTTGCCGCAATCCTGTTCACCTCGGGCACCACGGGCCGGCCCAAGGGCGCGATGTTGATGCACCGCAATCTCTCGTCCAACGTGGCGGCGCTGCATGAGGCTTGGCGCTTCTCGGATGCGGATTCGATCCTCCACACCCTGCCGCTGTTCCACGCGCACGGCCTGTTCGTGGCGCTGCATCTGGGGCTCTACAGCGCGGCGACGGTGCATCTGCTGGGCCGGTTCGATGCGGCGAAGGCGGTCGCGCTGTTGCCCACGGTCAGCGTGTTCATGGGCGTGCCGACGTTCTACACTCGCTTGCTCGACCGCGAGGATTTCACCCGCGAAGCGACCGCCGGGATCCGCCTGTTCGTCTGCGGCTCGGCACCGCTGCTGCCTTCGGTTTTCGCCACGTTTGAAGAGCGCACCGGCCAGCGCATTCTGGAGCGCTACGGGATGACCGAGGCGGTGATGATCACCTCGAACCTCTACGAGCAGGATGGGCGCATCGCGGGCACTGTGGGTTATCCCTTGCCCGGCGTGGAGCTGCGCGTTGTCGGCGGGGCAGGGCGGCAGGAACTCCCGCCCGGCGAAGTCGGCGAAGTGGAAATCCGCGGGCCAAACCTGTGCGCCGGATACTGGCGCCGCCCCGAAGCCACGGCCGAGGCGATCGGGCCGGACGGCTTTTTCGTGACCGGCGACACCGGTTTTCGTGATGCCAGCGGGCGGCTGACGATTGCAGGCCGTTCGAAGGATCTGATCATTTCCGGCGGGTTCAACATCTATCCCGCCGAGCTGGAAATGGTGCTGGCCGAAGTGGCCGGCGTGACCGACGTGGCGATCATCGGCGTGCCGCACCCCGATTTCGGTGAAGCGGTGGTGGCGGTGGTCACGGCGGAACGCCCCGACATGGACCCTGCGCTGATCGAGGCTGTTGCCGCTGAGAAGCTTGCCCGTTTCAAGCAGCCCAAGGCCATCCGGATCGTGCCGGAATTCCCCCGCAATGCCATGGGCAAAGTGCTCAAGGCCGAGCTGCGCCAGCAGTTCGCGGGGCTGTTCAGCTAGACCAGCTTGAAGATTGCCAGATGGACCGCAGGCACTTTGCTGTCCTTTGGGTCCTTCCCCGGCACGACCGTCCCGGCAAAGATCAGCTGGTTAAGCCAGCCATACTTGCCCATCGGCGCCTCAAAGCGCGGCGTGGTCATGGCATAGCGGCTGCCGTCCGGGCCGGGGACGGTCTGGACGAGGCCCCGGTTGGTGACCCTGATCAGAACCTTTTCGTCGGTTTCCATGTAATAGTCGGCGACGAGTTCGAGGTAGCCGTCCGCGCGCTTCAATTGCCAGTCTGCACCGCCGGGCACGATGCGGCCGCGAATATCCGGCCCGGCAAAGCTTCCGCCGATGATCGGCACGCGAAAGCGCTCGCCATAAGGCGTGGCGCCGTGCGGGATCGTTTCTTCCAGCAGCGCAGTCGCTTCGTAGACCAACACGGCGCGGGGGACGGGAAAGGCCGGGGCAGCAATGGGCGGGACGGGACTTGCCGCCGCTGCTGCATCCCCGGCCGCCAGCGCAGCGCCGCCGGCGGCCAGCCCGCCCAGCATCCCGCCGATCAGGCCGCGCCGATCAAGCCCGCCCGCCATCAGGCCACTTCGCGCAGCGCCGGCAGCGCGCAGACGGCATCGAGGCCGAGCACGTGGGCCACGCGGCCCAGACCCATCCACACCGCCACACAGAAGGCCAGATCGACAATCTCGTCATCGCTCAGCGCTGCCTTGCAGCGGGCCCAGAAATCCTCGTCCGTCGCCAGCGCCTTGGGATCGAGGCCGACCTTCTCGGCATATTCGATGGCGAGCTTCTCGCGCTCTGACAGCACGGGCGAAGTGCGCCATTCGTGGACGGCGGCATAGAATGCCTCGTCCGGCGCGGGGCCATTGGTGTGTTCGATATCAGGCCGATCGCGGATGACGCGGAAGTTCTGGCACAGCTGGCACCCATTGATCAGCGCGGTGCGCATCCGCGCGCCTTCGAACAGACGCGTGGGCAGCTTCGAGGTGCGGTAGGTGACATCGGAAAACCCGAAAGCGGCGTTCACGATCTCGGGCGCATAATGCTCGGACAAATGGCCGAGCGGATTCTGGTGATGGGCTTCAGGCAAAGCAACACGCATGGCATCCTCCATTAACGGCAAGCGCCGATCAGACGCGCGCCCCGCTTTCTTCTCCACTCCTCATTCTGACAGGCGCGCCGAGCGCTGGAAAGGGCACTGCGATCACCCCCGCGTCTTCAAGCGCAGACTGTCCCAGCTGATATCGCCGGTCCAGCCGCCGTCGAGCGGCAGGCTGACGCCATTGATGAAGGAGGCGGCGTCCGAGGCGAGGAAGGCGATTCCTTCGGCCACGTCTTCGGGCATGGCGAAGCGCGCCATTGGCACGCGGCTCACGATATCGGTGTCGTCATAGGCGCCCGAGCCCATGTCCTTCACATCCATCTCGGTCTTGATCCAGCCGGGGCAGACCGCGTTCACGCGCACGCCGCGCCCGCCCCATTCGCCCGCGAGGGTGCGGGTGAGGCCGATGAGGCCGTGCTTGGAGGTGTTGTAGGCCGAGCGGTGGATCACCCCGCCGAGGCCCGCGACCGAGGCGACGTTGACGATGGAGCCCTTGCCCGCGCTCAGCATCTGGCGGCCGAAGGCTCGGCAGAGGAGGAAGGGGCCTTGCAGGTTCACCGCCATCATCTTCTGCCACTGATCGAGGGTGGT
>JAIXYF010000397.1 GCA_027490345.1 Novosphingobium sp. | reverse complement strand
GCGCCATGAAGTCCGAGTATTACCGCAACTGGCACCTCGCCAAGGACGAGACCGAGTTCAAGGTCACCGAAATGGAATTCGCGCTGATGCGCGTGATCGAGGCGTTCGCGCGCTGGGTGGCGGCAGCGGACGAGATTGTCGGCCTTTCGGAACTGAAACACGCCGAGCACGTGATCCTCCACGTGATCCGCATGCAGAACCGGCCCAAGAGCGGCACGACCATCGCCCGCCTGCTCAACCGCGATGATCTGCCCAATATCCAGTACAGCTTGCGCAAGCTGGAAAGCTCCGGCCTCATCCACAAGAACAAGGAAGCAGGCACCAAGAACCACTCCTATTCGATCACCAAGCTGGGCGAGCGGCTGACCAACGAATATTCCAAGCTGCGCAGCGAGATCCTGATGCGCAAATTCCGCAGCCTGACCGACTTCGACGCGCGCGTGGAAGACGCAACCGAGTTGCTTTCGATCATCACCGGGATTTATGAGGAATCAGCCCGCGCCACGGTGACGCTTAACCGGGCGAGTGAGGTTTAGGGGGCTTGGCGCCAATCCGAAGTTAGCCACCCTCCCCCGTCACCCCGGGCTTGACCCGGGGTCCCGCTCCTTCAGACGTTGGAGAAGAAACAGCGGGATCCCGGGTCAAGCCCGGAATGACGGTAGTGGCGTGAACTTCGGCTCCGTGACACTTAGGCCTAAAGCCCCAGTTCGCTCCTTGGCCGCATCAGCGTGTCGATGCAGGCGTAGAGGATCTTTTCGAGGCAGGGCATGAGATCGGGCACATAAGTCGCGCCCATGCCGCCGAGCCCTTCGGCGATGGGTTCGGGCGAGCCTTCGGCAGGCCAGGGCCAGCCGATGCGCGCGGTGGGCACGCCGAGGCGGCGCAGCGCTGCGCCGTCGGTCTGGCCGCCGAGGGGGTCGGGGGTGACATAGGGGCGCTGCTCGATGGTCTCCCACCCGCGGCGGCAGGACTGGATGATCCAGTTGGCCGGATCGGTGGTGCCGCCGGGGGTGGAGCCGTACATCTCCCAATCGCAGTCGATTTCGGGGAACCGCGCGGCCAGATCCAGCATGAACGCCTCGAACTGCGCTTTCACTTCGCCCGGCGTGGTGCGCGGGCTGATGCGCACGTCGAAGAAGATTTCCGTCACCGCGCTGGGGAACGCGGGGCGCTCTGGCCAGCCGCCGCGCACGCCTGCGATCCAGCCGTGGGGGTAGATATCGCCCGAGCGGTTCTTTTCGGCATAGTCGATCAGCCACTGTTCCAGCTCTTGGATCACGGTGGCGGCCGGAACGACCGAGCTGCGGAAGGCCGGAAGGCCGCGCGGCACGCCGGCATAGCCGAGCGTGCCCTTCACCTGGATCTTGAACCAGCCCATGCCCGGCTCTTCGTGATAGACCCAGTTCCACGGCTTCATGATGATCGCGAAATCGGGCGCCATGCCCCGGTTGAGCAAGTGGTGGACTCCGTGGCTCATGCCCGCGTTATCGCGCTGCGGGATCGTCACAGGCATGCCGCCATCGGCAAAGCCCACGTTGAGCGTGCCCAGCATCGGCACGTCTGCCGCGATCAGCGCAGTCGCCACTTCGAGCAGGCCCGCGACCATCGCCTTGGGATTGGACGAGCCGAGCCCATAGACCCAATCGCCGACCATCTTGGCCGAAGGGCGCAAGTCGGCGAACTGCTCCGGCCCCGCCCACGGAAAATCACTCTCGTCGCCTTCAAGGTGCGTGTCGATGGGGGCGTAGAGCAACAGGGTCGCCCCGCCGCCCGTCCCGCGCTTTTCGCCCAGCACGTTGGACGAGATCGGCGTCATCGGATCGAGCTTGGGGGATAGACCGATGCTGGCCATGTGATCGGCCACGAATTCGGCAGCGCCGCGAGTCGCGCCCGTGGGGGAATGGATATCGGTGATATCGAACAGGAGCTGCTTGAGCCGTGCCGGATCGAGCTTTGCCTTTGCGCGCGCATAGGCGGCTTCCATTTCGGGCGTGAAGGGCACCGCTGTGGTGGGCTGCATGGTCAAATCTCCCTGATCGCGGCAAGGGCTGCAATGGCCCTCGCATTGGAAAGCAATTGCCGGTCCGTACCAGGCGCGCCGATCACTTGCAGGCCCAGCGGCAGGCCATCGGCGCGCCACGCGGCTGGAAAGCCGAAACAGGGCGCACCCAGCGCGGTCCAGATGCGCTGGAACACCGGATCGCCGGTTGCGCTAAGCCCCTCTGGCGCGGCCCCGGGTGCGCCGGGCACGAGCAGCAGATCGGCGCCGGCAAAAACTTCGCCCGCCAGCACTTTGCATTCGCGCTGGACACCGAGCGCAGCCTGATAATCGGCTTCGCTCTCGGCTGCGCCAGCATCGATCATGGCGATGAAGGCGGGGCTGACATGGTCGGCATGATCGCGGCGGATATGGCCCATGACCATCCACGCCTCGCGCCGGTGGATCAGCTGCTGCGCTGCAATCAGCCCTTCGAAGGGCGCTGGCAGATCACGGTCCAGAACGACATGCCCGGCAGCGCGCAAGCTTTCGCCAAAGGCGAGGAAAGCCGCCTGCATCTCCGCGCTGGCCGCATCCCACGCCGGGCTGCGGCACAAGCCCACGGTGAGGCTGGCCGATGCGGACGGCACGGCATCTTCGCCCGAAAGCACGGCGTCTGCAGCGGCAATCACCGCAAGATCGCGGCCAAACAGCCCCAGTGTATCGAGGCTGGGTGCGGTTTCGAGCACGCCGCCCAGCGGATAGCGGCCAAACGTGGGCTTGTAGCCAAACGTGCCGCAGAAACTGGCCGGGCGGATGATCGAACCCGCCGTCTGCGTGCCCAGCGCAAGATCAGCCTGCCCATCGGCGACGACCGCCGCCGATCCGCTGGACGAGCCGCCGGGGGTATGCGCCGGATTGCGGGGATTGGTCGTCGGGCCGGGATGATAGGTGGCGAACTCCGCCGTCACCGTCTTGCCCAGAACCACCGCGCCTGCTGCGCGCAGCCGGGCGACGCTTTCTGCATCAGCCGCAGCGATATTCCCCGCAAACGCAGGCGAGCCGTGCGTGGTGGGCATTCCCGCGACGTCGATCACATCCTTGACGCCAAGCACCACGCCCGCCAGCGGCCCGGCTCTGCCCGTCGCGGCCTTGTCCACATAGGCCCAGCCCTGCACTTGCGGCTGGCGAGCCGCGATCCGGGCGAGGCAGGTCTCCAGCGTCATGCGCTCAGCCGCCCACGAACCGGTGGCCCCAGAGCATCGGCGCATCATAATTGCGGATTT
>JAIXYF010000231.1 GCA_027490345.1 Novosphingobium sp. | reverse complement strand
TGATGGACAGCCGCGATGCGATCACCGTCTGCGGCCTCCCCATTGCCGCCGCGTTCTTCCGCGCGCTCGATCCGGCGATGGCCATCGAAGTGCTGGTGGCGGAAGGCGAGGCGGTGGAGCCCGGTTCGGCGCTGATGCGGCTGACCGGCTCGGCCCGCGCGATGCTCACCGCCGAACGCAGCGCACTCAACACCGTGCAGCACCTCTCGGGCGTCGCGACGCTGACGCGCCAGTATGTCGATGCGATGGGCCAGACCAAGGCCCGCCTGCTCGATACGCGAAAGACCATTCCCGGCCTGCGCCACCTTGAAAAGTATGCCGTGCGTATCGGCGGCGGGTATAATCACCGCATGGGCCTGTGGGATGCCGCGATGATCAAGGACAACCACGTGCTCGTGGCTGGCGGTGTGGGTGAGGCCGTGCGCCGCGCGCTGGCCGCCGGGGTGGCCGATGTGATCTGCGAAGTGGACCGCCTCGATCAGATCGAACCCGCGTTGGAAGCAGGCGCAACCAGCCTGCTGCTCGACAACATGGGGCCGGACATGCTGCGCGAGGCAGTCGCGCGCGTGGCGGGGCGCGTGCCGTGCGAGGCATCAGGCGGCGTGCGCCTCGATACCATCGGCGCGATTGCCGCTTCGGGCGTGGACTATGTCTCGGTCGGTCGCCTCACGCAGAGCGCGCCTGCTGCCGATATCGGGCTGGATTTCACGCCGCTATGATGCGGGCACGAGCGCTGCTTGCCGTGCTGGGGCTGCTGCCAAGCGCAGTTCTGGCCGAAGTGCCGCAGTGCCGCCTGCCGCCACGTATCGCAGCGCCTGCGCTTCCCGCGCCCGATGGTCCGCGCCGCATGCTGCCCATCGCGGGCTATACCCTCGCGCTCAGCTGGTCGCCTGAATACTGCCGCGCGCGCGGGCGCGATCCGCGTGCCGCCTATCAGTGTGGGGGAGAGCTGGGCCGCTTCGGATTCATCCTGCATGGGCTTTGGCCGGAAAGCGCGCCCGGCCTCTGGCCGCAATGGTGCCCGGCAACCCCGCTCCCTGCCGAAACGGTGCGCCGCAACTTGTGTATGATGCCCTCGCCCGATCTCATCGCGCACGAATGGGCCAAGCACGGCGCTTGCATGGCGCGCACGCCCGAAGGCTATCTCAGGGCCAGCGCCGCGCTGGTGGGTTCGCTGCGCTTTCCGGACATGATCCGCCTTTCGCGCCGCCCCGGCCTGACTGCCGGAGATGTGCGCGCCGCCTTGCGCGCTGCCACGCCGTTTCTGCCCACCGCCGCGATTCGCGTGAAAGCCAACGGGCGCGGCTGGTTGCAGGAAGTCCACGTCTGCTATGGCAAAGACTTCATGCCCGCGCCTTGCGCTGATCGGGGCGCCAGAGATGGCGCGCCGCTGAAGATCTGGCGCGGCAACTAACGCCGCGCCTTGAAGAATTTGCGCAGCAGGTCCGCTGCTTCCGCCTCACCGATACCGGAATAGACATCAGGCCGGTGCAGGCAGCCCGGCGCATCGAACACTTTCGCACCGTGCTCCACCGCGCCGCCCTTGGGATCGCTGGCAGCATAGTAAACCCGCGCCAGCCGCGCGTGGACGATGGCCCCCGCACACATCGCGCAAGGCTCCAGCGTGACCCACAATTCGCAGCCTGTCAGCCGTTCCTGCCCCAAGGCGGCGGCGGCGGCGCGAATCGCCATCACTTCGGCATGGGCAGTGGGATCATGATCCACGCGCGGCGTGTTGTGGGCAGCGGCGATCACGCGTCCCTCCTTGACGATCACCGCGCCAATCGGCACTTCGCCCAGCGCGGCCGCCTGTGCGGCGGCATCAAGCGCGGCGCGCATGGGTTCGGGGAGGGGCCAGCGGGTCATGCCAGCCGGGCTAGCGCGGCAAGGGGCACAGATGCAACGCGCGAATCCTTGACTTTGCATTCCGGATCGGCAAGAGCGCGCCCTTCCCGATCCATGATCGAACCCATTCTAGCGAGTTTTCAGCCATGTCGCGTATCTGCGAACTGACCGGTAAGGGCCGCCAGGTCGGCCACAACGTGAGCCACGCCAATAACAAGACCAAGCGTCTGTTCCTGCCCAACCTGCAGAACGTCACGCTCATGTCGGAAAAGCTCGACCGCAGCTTCAAGTTTCGTGTTTCGACGCACGGCCTGCGCTCGGTTGAGCACAATGGCGGGCTCGACAACTGGCTGCTCAAGCAGTCGGACGCCAAGCTCAGCCCGCGTGCGCTCAAGGTGAAGCGCGAGCTGTCCAAGGCTGCTGCTGCCTGATTGATCTAACCGGTGGCTTTATGCCGCCGTTGTTGAACGGGCCGGGGTCTAGTGGACTTCCGGCCCGATTCGCAGCTTGAGCAGAAGCGTTCGCTGCGCCCAGACCATTTCGTTGCTGTCTGAAATCAGCCAGAGCGTATGGCTGCCATCGGCCTCGCGCCTCACGGTCATCCCTTCGTAATTGTCCTGGATGCGCGGATCGTCGATCCGGGCGATCACGCGCGGGGTGATCACCGCGCCGGGCTGCACGTCTCCGGCGGCGAACGCTGCGATCACGCTGCGGAAGCCAGCAAAGCTGAAATGGCGCCCCAGCACGAAAACGCGGCCGTCCGGCCCCTGCGCCAGCTCGCTTGGCCGGTAGCCAGCGGGCATCACCAGTTCGAACCGCGCCGGGCTTTCATAAGGGCGGGGTGTGCCGGGAAAGATCAGGCCGGGATGGCGGGTGCGGTCCAGCCACCTAGCATAGACCTCGCCCACGATCAGCGTGCGCCCGTCCGGCAGCCGGGCCATCGCTTCGGCGCCCTGATTGTCCCCCCATTCGCCCAGCACCGGCAGCGGGATAGGGCGGCGTCGCCGCAGATCGGCGCTATAGCGCTCCAGAAGGGGGGCATCTTCGTAGCCTACGATCAGATCGCCGCTTCCCGGCTCCACGAAAACGGCTTCGGCATCGGTCGGAAAATGGTGCTTGCGCCAATCGAGCTGGACAAGCCGGCCCAGCCGCACCTGCCACGTCCCCGGCCCCGGCCCCGGCAGATTTGGCCGGGTGAACCACACCGCGCCTCCCCGGTCGCCAACCGCCATCAGCCCGCCCATGCTTTGCGTCAGGCCCGAAAGCGTCGACAGGGTGCGGCCTCCACCTGAGATCTGCCACGTCCCTTCCAGCCGCAGGGAGCCAGTATGGGGCAGGGTATCGGGCAGGGTATCGGGCAGCGCAGGGCGCAGCGCCGGCATCAGATCGATGAGGCGAACATCGGTGATGCCCGGCTTGGTCCGTGCTTCTCCGCGCAGCCAGACCGCGGGCACCAGCGCAAGGATCAGCAGGGCAAGCTTGAACGGGCGCATCGAGGCGGCGCTTGCCATAGCGGGCCGCCCTTGAATAGCGTCCTCAGGCTGGCGTGAACTTCAGCGCATCGCCATTGATGCAATAGCGCTTGCCAGTGGGCGGCGGCCCATCCTCGAACACATGGCCCAGATGCCCGCCGCAGCGCGTGCAATGCACCTCGGTGCGGGTCATCCCGTAAGATGTGTCGGTGGAAGTGCCCACGCCCCCCTTGATCGGCGTCCAGAAGCTGGGCCAGCCGGTGCCGCTGTCGAACTTGGTGCTGGAGGCGAACACGGCGTTGCCGTCTGCCGCGCACGTGAACGTGCCCTTGCGGTGTTCCTTGAGCAGCGCCGAAGTGAACGGGCGCTCGGTCCCTTCCTCTCGCAGGATATAGTATTGCGCCGGAGTCAGCCGTTTGCGCCATTCGGCGGCGGTGTAGCGCAGCGGGAACGTGCCCTTGCGCGTGGCAGCGGCAGGCGCGCCGCAGGCCGCTGCAGTCATGGCTGCCGTGGCGGTGAGGAAGGCGAGGAAATTGCGGCGTGATGGTCTCATGCCAAGCCCTTCGTCTGAAACGATCACGAGGTTACAGTCCATGCCTGCCGAACAGGTGCCCAAGCCGGAGCAAGCCGCAATGGGTGAAGGGGGATAGTCCCGCGGGTGGGCCGGGGGGGGGGGCGGGGGATACCCACCGGCGGGGCGGTCTTTATCTAGTTTCCCCAACATGAACGGAATCTGACCGAAACGGATAGGCTTCGTTCAGCGTTTCTCCAGCGTGACTTCGAGCTTGCGGAAGCCGTGGACGAAGTTGGCGCGCACGCGCGTCTCCTCGCCCGTCACGCGCACGCGCATCTGGCGCTCGTGCATTTCTTCCAGCAGCACCCGCAGCTGCAATTCTGCGAGGCGGGCACCCACGCAGCGGTGCACGCCGTATCCGAACGAGAGATGGCGGCGGGCATTGTCCCGGTCGATGATCAGCTTGTCCGGGTTCTCGAACACGGTTTCATCGCGGTTGCCCGAAAGATACCACATGATCACCTTGTCGCCCGCCCTGATCTGCTGTCCGAACAGGTCGGTATCAGCCGTGCAGGTGCGGCGCATGTGTGCCAGCGGGGTGACGAAACGCAGGCATTCCTGCACCGCATTGGGGATGAGCGCGGGGTTGCCTTCGAGCAGGGTGCGTTGATCCGGAAACTGATCCAGCGCGTGGACGATGCCCGACATGGTGTTGCGCGTGGTATCATTGCCGCCCACGATCAGCAGCACGAGATTGCCCATGAATTCCAGCGGGCTCATCTTGGCCATCGCGGGGGAGTGGATCATCATCGAAATGAGATCGGGCGTCGGCGCCTTGCCCATCCGCTCCATCCACAAGCCCTGGAAATAGCGCGCCATCTCGCTCAGGATTTCGAAGCGCTGGTCGGAAAGATCAGTCGCCAGGGTCAGCTCCACATCGCCCGCCCAATCGGACCAGAAGGTGAGGAGGCGGCGGTCCTTCCACGGGAAACCGAAGAGAATCGCCAGCATGCCGGTGGTCAGCTCGATCGAGACCTTGTCCACCCAATCGAACTTTTCGCCCCACGGCAGGCTATCGAGCACTTCGCCCGTGCGTTGGCGGATTTCTGTTTCCATCCGCGCGATTTCGGCCGGGGTGAAGGCAGGCGCCACGGTGCGGCGCTGGCCGGTGTGTTCGGGCCGGTCCATCGCGATGAACATCGGCATCTGCCGCTCGGCCAGCATGGCCGGATCCATGTCGGCGGGCGGATCGCCGATGGTGATGCCGCCGTGCTGCCACGAGGATGAAAACAGCTCGGGCAGAGCTTCGACGTGCTGGATCGCCTTGTGGGTGGTGACGTTCCAGTAATCGCCATAAGGCGTGCCGATCACCTTGTTGATCGGGGCCTCGCTGCGCATGGCCGCAAAGATCGGCCCCCAGCGATCTTCGACATAGATGGCCGAAGCGCTCACGTCCCAGGGCTGGGTATGCACCGGGGCGGCTTGCGGATTGGCAGCGAGCCATTCTTCGTAAGCTTCGTTCGCGGTGGGCGAAGTGCGATAGGTGAACGGGACTGCGGGCGCGGGCTGCGTGGCCATGGCTATCCTTCCGGGTGCGGGCGGCTCCTCGCGGCTGCCCTTTTCACTCGGCCGATACTATCCTTGCAACCTACATGACTGTCAATAAGGTTTAGGCTGCCATTTTCGCGGGCCGCTTGAACCAGCCGCGACGGCCGCGAGAGGGGCCGGACTTCATCACCGTGCGGCGGAACAGCTGCGCTCCCACCCGGATGATCACGCCGACCCACACCGCCTGCCACACCAGCGCGACGAGGTGCGGCCACAGCACCGGCGATTGCGCGGCCTCGGCCAACATGGCGAAGGGCGAGCTCACCGGGAAGACTTGGCTGGCCGTCTCGATCCACGTGTCGGGGCGGGCCAGCGCGTAGCTGGCGAAGAAGAACACCATGAGCTGCATCATCGTGACCGGCATCGACAGCGTCTGCACTTCGCGCACCGTGGTGGCCATGCCGCCGATCGAGAGGAACAGCGAGCCAAGCAGCAAATAGGCCATCGCGAAATAGAGGAAGCCGAGCAGGCAGAACATCGGCCAGCCGACCGCAGGCGTGGCCAGCAGCGGGATGGACTTCATGCCGCCCAGCATCAGCATGCCATAGGCCGAGCCCCAGACCGCAACGCCGACAAGGCTGACCGCGAGCATGGCAAACAGCTTGCCGAGGAACAAGGCGTCCATCGGGATCGATGCGGCCAGCACTTCGATGATCTTGTTGGCCTTTTCCTCGACCAGGTTGGATAGCACCATGCCTGCCAGCAGCATGGTCAGCAGGAACAGCAGCACTTGGCCCGCCTGTGCCGTGACCGCCAGATCAATGTGCTGCTTGGCCGCCGTCATGGCGATCTTGTCTTCCTTGACTTGCGGATAAATGCGCGGCCCGGCCGAACCGGCTTCTGCGGCGATCAGCGCCACTTGTCCGCGCCACTGGTCCACCCGTTCGGAGGTGGCGGTGAGCACGGGCTTGTCCAGCGTGCCCGTCACCACGGCGGCAAGCTGCGGCGCACCCTTCACGCCTTTGCTGGCCAGCACGGTGCGCGCATCAAACGTCTCGCCCGGCGCCAGCCGCGCCAGCACGGTATATTCGGGCACGAAGCCTGCCATCTTCGGTGCCAGGCCACCCCGCGCGGCGACAAGCTTGTCGCCCTGCTGCGCGGGCATGGCAATGCCGATCACCGGGGTATCGAGATCGCGGGAGACCTGCGAGCCGATCGCCGCCGCCATGGCGCCGATAAACACCGGAAACAGCGGGCCGATCAGGAAGAAGATGAAGGTCTTGGAGAAGATCACGGCGCAGAAATCGCGGCGTGCGATCACCCAGGCGGCGGCAAAATGATTGCGGAGCATCAGCGGCGGCCCTTCTTTGCGCTGGTCTGTTGGGCGGCGCGTTCAGCCGCCTCCTGTTCGGATTCCTCCAGCGCGCGGGCCGCAGCCTCGCCCGCGATGGAAACGAATGCATCGTGCAGGCCGGGGCGTTCGATCGAGAGGCTGAGAATACCGGCATCGCCTTCGATCAGCGCGCGCAGCAAGGGCTCGACCCCGCTTTCGGGCAGCGTGAAGAACCAGAAGCGGCCTTCGCGGCGCGCATCGGCGGGCAGCGCGGCGCGCCATGGCCCCTCCGCCGCGCGGGTTTCGAGGCGGACTTGCGGGCGCAGCCGGTCGCGCGCGGCATCAACTGGCCCGGCAAACGGCACTTTGCCGCCCGCTATGATAGCGATCTGGTCGCACAAGCGTTCGGCATGGGCGATCACGTGGGTAGAAAAGATCACCGTCGTGCCGCGCTCGGCCAGGCTGCGGATCATCCGCTCCAGCTTGCCCTGATTGAGCGCGTCGAGGCCCGAGAACGGCTCGTCGAACACTACCAGATCGGGTTCGTGCACCAGCGTGCCGAGCAATTGCACCTGCTGCGCCATGCCCTTGGAAAGCTGACGGATCTGCCGGTCGGCGGCATAGCCGAGACCGTGCTGTTCCAGCAGTTCGCGGCCCTTGCGGCGGCCTTCCTTCAGCGGCACCCCGCGCAGCGCCGCCAGGAACGCAATCGCCTCGGTCGCCTTCATCGCCGGATAGAGCCCGCGCTCTTCGGGCAGATAGCCGATGCGCCGCGCCACTTCGGTCGGGCGTTCATGCCCCAGCACGCGGCGATAGCCCGAATCAGGATCGATAATGCCCAGCAACATCCGCAGCGTGGTCGTCTTACCCGCGCCATTGGGGCCAAGGATGCCGTAGATCGCGCCGCGCGGCACCGAAATGTCCACGCCGTCGACCGCCGTGAAGCCATCGAAACGTTTGACGAGGCCGCGCGCCTCGATTGCGAGTTCAACAGAAGGTGCGTTGTCCAGCACGGGCGTCCCGGTAAAGGAGGCAAAGGGTTCGATCTTCATGGCGTATGCCGTTAACCGTAAGCAATGAACGAGGGGCGCAGCAAGTATGGTTAACGGCGCGGAAACCAGCCTCGCCGGGCGCATCAGGCAGGAGGCCGCGCGGCTCGGCTTCGCGGCCTGCGGGATCGCACCTGCGGCCGATGATCCGGTGCGCGCGGCGCGGCTGGAAGAGTGGCTGGCAGACGGCAACCACGGATCGATGGAGTGGATGGAAACCCGCCTCGATCACCGGCGCGGCCCGCAATCGCTGTGGCCCGCCGCGCGCAGCGTGATCGCGCTGGGAATGAGCTATGCCCCCGCCACCGATCCGCTGGCACTGGCCGCCGCAAAGGACCGTGGGCGCATCTCGGTCTATGCGCAAG
>JAIXYF010000158.1 GCA_027490345.1 Novosphingobium sp. | reverse complement strand
TTCGTCATCGCTCATCCCGAGGCGCTCAAATCCATCGTCGAGAACGTGCAGGCGGCGACCGCGGCGAACAACCGCCGGGTCGGCACCTATGCCCTGATGCACATGATCGTGGCGCGCACCGATGCCGAGGCCAAGGCGCAGGCCGATGCCATCGTGGCAGGCGCGGATCACGGTGCCATCGCAAATATCATGTCAAGCGCCGCGATGGATACCAATGCAGGCGGTATCGCGGAGCGGCTCAAGTCCGGACTTTCGTTGGGGCTGGAGGAAGGCAACATGGCGTTCATGGGTATCCCGGTGCTGGCTGGAAGCCCGGAGACGCTGGCGATCCGCATCGATGAGATCGCCCAGGAAACCGGGATCGACGGGATGCTGTTCAGCTGGCCCGATTTCGTCGGCGGGATCGCTGATTTTGGCGAGCGGGTCATGCCTTTGCTCAAGTGCAGGAACTGATGAGATGAGCGAAGCGGGCGTGCGCAAGAGCTACGTGGATACGAGCGGCGGGCAAATTCATGTGCGCACCATGGCGGGGGATGGCGTGCCGGTGGTGTTCTTCCACCAGACTGCCAGCTCGGGCCAGATGTGGCTCAAGACCATGCAGCGGCTCAAGGGTGAATGGCCGATGCACGCGCTCGATACGCCGGGCTTCGGCGGCTCGTTCGATGTGCCGGAGGATCACTCGCCTTCGATGACCGAATATGTCGGTTGGCTGGGTGAGGCGGTGCGCGCGCTGGGCATCACGAAATGCCATGTCGTGGGCCATCATACTGGCTCGTGCATCGGGGTCGAACTCGCCGCGCGTCAACCCGATCTCGTTGCCTCGCTCACCATGATCGGCCCGGTGCCGTTGACGGCGGAAGAACGGGTCGAGTTCTCCAAGTATTATGGGGTGCCGTTCTCGCCGGTGGTTTCGGGAAGCTATCTGCTCGAAAACTGGGAGTATCTGCGCCAGCTGGGCGCCCATGCCGATCCCCAGCTGATCCACCGCGAAATGTGCGATCAGATGCGCGCCTATGTCGGCCGGGTGAAGAGCTACAGCGCGGTTTGGGGGCAGGATTTCCCTTCGTTTTACAAGGCGATCAAGGTGCCGATGATGATCGCCGCCGCGCCGGATGATGTGCTGCATCCCTATCTGGGCCGCGCCGCCGAAATGCGCCCCGATGCGCGCGTTCTCCCGGTCGACGGCGCTAACTTCGAACCCGATCTCGATGCCGACAATTTTGCCGCTGGACTGGCGGCATTTTTGCGGGAAGTCTCGGTTTAACGTTGTTCTTCAATCTCACCAAAGGATGGATGTCATGACTGCTACTCAGGATCTGACCACCCAATTCCGCCACGGCGTGCTGCCGCAGACGACGTCGGACGAGTTTTCGCGTCAGGAGTTCGTGAAGAGCCTCAAGTTCCACCTCGCCTCCAAGGTCTCGCTGGGGAACCACGATGCCTACGAAGCGCGCGCCAAGCCTGCTTTCACCAAGGCAACCGGCACCGAGCCGCAGACTTACGCCGAAATCCGTAAGGCGATGAGCGAAGACCCCTATTTCAACTTCTGGAGCGCGATGCAGCGCAACAGCCAGGAGATGATGTGGAAGTCCGTCCAGATCCCTGTCGAGCGCCAGCTGCTCGATCTCATCGCGGCGGCGGGCAAGGGCGACGCGGCTGCGGGCACCCTGAAGCTCAACCCCGAACTGGAAATCCCGAAGTACCATCGCGGCGTGGATATTCACTGCATGCCGGGTGGCTATCACACCGAGTTTACCGCAGACGATGTCGCCAATGGCGCGGTCTATGATACCGCAGTCTACATCTACGCGATGGGCCGGATGGGGCCGCTCAACAGCGACATCGGCGATACCACGATCGCGTGGATCAAGGAAAACCACCCCGATTTCAAGCCGCGCCGCATTCTCGATATGGGCTGCACCGTAGGCCATTCCACGCTGAGCTATTGCGATGCGTTCCCCGATGCCGAAGTCTATGGCATCGATGTGGGCGCCCCGGTGCTGCGCTATGCTCACGCCCGCGCAGAATCGATGGGCAAGACGGTGCACTTCAGCCAGCAGAACGCGGAAAGCACGGACTTTGAGGACGGCTTCTTCGATCTGATCGTCAGCCACATCCTGATCCACGAAACCAGCAATGCAGCGATGCGGCGCATCATGGCCGAGTGCAACCGCCTGCTGACCGCCGGCGGGCTGGTGGTTCACGCTGAAACCCCGCCCTACCGCGATCTGCCAGCCTATGACGCGTTCATGCTCGATTGGGATACGCGCAACAACAACGAGCCCTACTGGGGTGCGAGCCACGAACTGGTGCCCGCAGATCTCGCAGGCCAGACCGGGTTTGATCCGGCGAAGGCGTTTGAAGTCTATCAGCCCAGTGCGTTCGAGGCGACCGAGCGCCGCACCAAGGTGTTCCAAGGCGGTGATTTCGGCGGCGGCGGCGCTTGGTGGCTCTGGGGCGTGCAGAAGTAAGGAACACCGAGATGGCCGAACATGTAACCCTGCAGAAGAAGGCGCGCGGCGAACGGCCGCAGTACTTCGCCGATCCCGCCATCGACAAGACGCTGGCGATCACGCTGGCGCTGGCGGGCGAAGTGGCGGTGCTGCGCGACCGGATCGACACCATCGAACGGCTGGCCGAGGCGGGTACCGCGCCCACGCGCGCTGCCGTCGATGCCTACAGGCCAGATGCCACGGTGCGCGCCGAGCGCGATGCGTGGCGCGACAGCTACCTCGATACGGTGCTGCGCATCATCCACCAGGAGCGCGAGGAACTGGAGCAGCGCGCCGCCGATACCAAGCCCTATGCGGCCGTGATCGAGGAAGTGGTCGCGACCGATTGAACGGGACGCTCCTCGGGGTTTCCCCGGGGAGCTACCCCCTTACAAGAAGTGGTCCCCGCCATTGGGGCTTAGCACCTGCCCCTGAAAATGCCGACCGGCCTCGCTGGCGAGGAACACGTAGGACGGCACGATATCGTCCACCACCGCGAGATGGCCGATGGGTATTCCGGCCTCGATCGCGGCCAGAACATCGGCGGGCACAGCATCAAGAATGGGGGTGCGCGTTGCGCCGGGCGCCACGCAATTGACCCGCACATCGCGGCTGCCGATCTCCAGCGCCAGCGAGCGGGTGAACGAGATGATCCCACCCTTGGCCGCCGTATAGGCCGAAAGCCCCGGCGCGCCCTTGTAGGCCAGCTGTGATGCGGTGTTGATGATCCGGCCAAAGCCGTTGGCATACATGCCCGGCAGAACCGCGTGGGTCATCAGGAAGGTGCCGCGTAAGTGAATGCCGATCACGCGGTCCCACGTGGCAACCGGCAGATCCTCCACCGCCTCGCCGTGCCCGATCCCGGCATTGTTGACGAGAATGTCGATCCGCCCGGCAGCTTCCAGTGCCTTGGCGACAAGCTGTTCGACCTCCGCCTCACTGGAAACGTCGGCCTGCACTGCCAGCGCCTGTGCGCCCAGCTTGCGTGCTTCGTCAGCCACGGCTTCTGCTGCCGCAGCCTGATCCGAAGCAGGATAGTTCACGATCACCCACGCCGCCCCGGCGCGGGCGAAGGCCGCAGCCACGCCCGCGCCGATGCCCGAAGAACTGCCGGTAATCAGCGCGGTGCGCCCTTGGAGCGGCGAAGCGCCAGTTGTGTCGGTCATGTGTTCGCCGCTCCTTTCAGGGGCATCAGACGAGGACGTTGGCCCCGCTGAAGTAGACGTAGACTTCCTGGAACTTTCCATCGCGGATGCGCCAGAAATTGGTGTTGAACAGCCGCGTCACGCTGCCGTCCTCGGCGGTCAGCACCGCTTCGAAGCTGGCGGTGATGCGTCCGTTCTTCTCGTCGACCGTGCAGACGAAGTCCTTGTGCACGATAGTCGCAAAAGCGCTCATGAAGCCTTCGAACATCTTGCCGATGGCAGCCTTGCCGACGTGGCGGGTGAACTCGGTCTGTACGCACAGCATCGCTTCATCATGGAAGCAGTCGAGCGTTGCCGCCATGTCCTTGCGGTCCACGCTGCCGAAATAGCGGATGGTGGCCAGTTCGATCAGCTCTTCGCGGCTGAGGGTAGGTTCATACTGCATCAGGCGTCCCCTTCCTTGAGCAGGTTGTCGCCGCTCATGTAGACATAGACCCGGTGGAACTTGTCGCCCTTCAGGTAAAAGCGGTTGCAGTTCTCATAGCGCAGCTCGTCGCCGCCGTGGGGCGTGATCAGCACGGTGAACTGCGAGCAGACCGAGTTGCTGGCCGGATCGGCGGTGTGGACGAAGTTGCCGTGCCAGATATCCGAAAAATCGGCGAACAGCTTGGTGAACATCGCTCCGATGGCAGCCTTGCCATCATGGACGGTGTTCGAAGTCACTTCGGTGAGGATCGCATCCTCGGTGAAGCAATCCAGCACCTGATCCATCGCCTTGTTATCGACGCCATCAAAATAGCGCTTCGTCACGATATCGATGTAGTAGGGATAAGGCAGAGCAGTCTGCCCCGCTCCCGCTTCGTGCCATTCGCTCATTATGCACTCCTTTGGTGGAATTATGGTTTGCCGAAGAGCGCCGCCCGCGCGGTCTCGTCCGGATTGCCGATCTTCATCACGTCGCCCATCACGGCCATGCCGCGCTGCACCGCAGGGCGGCTTTCGATGGTGGCGGCCCAGCGCTTCACGTTGGGAAACTGATCAATATCGATCGCGTGAAGCTCGCGGATCTTCGGTGCGCACCACGGATAGGTCGCCATGTCGGCCAGCGAGTAGTCTGCGCCTGCCAGATAGGCGCGTGTGCCAAGCACCCGGTCCATCACCCCGTAAAGCTTCACCGTCTCGCCGCAGTAGCGGTTGATGCCGTAGTCGATCTTCTCGGGCGCATAGCCGCGAAAGTGGCCGCACTGGCCGAACATCGGGCCGACATTGGCGCACTGGAAGAACAGCCACTGGATCACGTCAGACCGCGCCGCGGCATCGGCAGGCCAGAACTCGCCCGACTTTTCGGCAAGGTACATCAGGATCGCGCCGGATTCGAACACGCTATGTGATGTGCCGCCCGGCCCATCATGATCGACAATGGCCGGGATGCGCGTGTTGGGGCTGAGCGCGGCAAATTCGGCCGTATGCTGCTCGCCGGACAGGATGTTGACCGGCTTCACCGTGTAGGCGAGGCCCATCTCCTCCAGCGCGACCGAGACTTTGTGCCCATTGGGCGTTGGCCAGTAATAAAGGTCGATCATGCCGATCAGGCCCCGCGCAGCGCAAGGCTGGCGGCAACGGCGGCCTGACAGGCAGCGGCGCTGTCGTCACCTTCAAACGGCTTGTTGTAGTGCGATTGCACCGATGGCCGCTGGATGGCTTCATCGAACCACGCCGAAAGGGCGGGGCGGCCTTCGCGCCAGTTGAAATTGGGGTGGATCGGGTCTTTCGCTTCATAGAATTCGGCGCGGAACCCTAGATAGCTGATCGCGTGGAGCATTGCGGCGTGGCCGACGTCGAACTCGTCCCAGCCGCCTTGCGCATCGCGCTCCAGCGAATCGAGCCCGGCGATGAACTTGGGCCAGAGCCATTCGAACAGGCCCATGTTCCACTGATCCTTGGGCTTCCACTGCTCCATCACCATCTGCACGGTGCTCTCGAAGATCGTGTCCGAAAGCGAGAGGCGGCGCAGCGCGTCCCAGCGCTTGGGACCGGGCGCGGGGTACATCTTGCGTGCCGTCGCGATGCTG
>JAIXYF010000312.1 GCA_027490345.1 Novosphingobium sp. | reverse complement strand
TCGACCGCGACGCCGAAACGCTGGCCCACGAAATCGCGGGCGACGAAGCGTCCCCTCGCATCCGCACCATGCAGCAATGGCTGCGCCGCGAAGGCGTCACCATCGAATGGGCGAGCGGGGTCGCCTTGCGCCGCTTCGACGCGGCCAAGCGCCACTTGCAACTCGATTCCGCCCAGCCCAACGAATCGAGCCGCTTCCAGCTGGCCTACCAAGTCGCCGCGCTCGCGCTCTCCGGCCAGATCGCCGAGATCGTCGCCTCCGCCCCGCTGCAAACCGAAGCCGCACGCCACCTCCTCACCGTCGGCCTCGGCAACTATGCGGCGGGCGCGCTGCTCATGCCCTATGAGCGCTTCCGCAGCGCCGCGCGCACACTGCGGCATGATATCGACCGGCTGCGCCAGCTGTTCCACGTCAGCTTCGAGCAGTGCTGCCACCGCCTTTCCACGCTGCAACGCCCGCAGGCGCGCGGCATTCCGGTGTTCTTCGCGCGGGTGGATATGGCGGGCAACATCACCAAGCGCCACTCCGCCACGCGCCTGCAATTCGGCCGCTTCGGCGGCGCGTGCCCCTTGTGGATCGTGCATGAGGCGGTCGCCATTCCGGACCGAATCCACGTGCAATTGGCGGAAATGCCCGACGGCATCCGCTACGTCTCGATCGCCAAGGGCCTCGTGAAACCCAGCGGCAGCTACTACCGCCAACCCCGCCGCTACGCCGTGGTGCTCGGCTGCGAAGCCGCCCTCGCGGACGAGTTTGTCTATGCCGACGGCCTGAACCTGACGAACGAGGACGCGGTCACCCGCATCGGCATCTCCTGCCGCATCTGCCCGCGCGATACTTGCGACCAGCGCGCCTTTCCGCCCAGCGACAAAGCCATCGCTGTCGATCCCAGCCAGCGGGATCTCGTGCCGTATCGGATCGTGGAGGGCTGATTCACCGCTGCGAGCGTACCCGCACGACAATCTCGATCACCGCCCAGACCAATGCGACGATGCCGATGTAGAACAGGAAGAAGGGGATCAGGTTCGTCACCGGCGCGGCGAAGCGCAGGCCGCGGCTATCCTTGAACAGCGCATCGAAGAGCGAGGCGATGGGAAAGCACCACGCCGTCAGCACCAGCATTCGTGCGATGCGCCGCGCCGTCTGCACCGGCAGCGCCATCGCCGGTTGCAGCGCGGCCAGCAGCCACAGCATCAGCCCATTGAGCACACCTTCCATATGCGTCATGCGCCACGCCTTGTCGGTGCCGGGCAGCTGGATCACGATCTTGCCCGGAATGGGCCAGAGCTCGATGCTGCCGATAAGGAAGAACACGAAGCCGAACCCTGCAGCAAAGCCCAGCAGCATGACATAGCCGCCCTGCACGATCAGCATCCGCTGCACCGGGCGCAGTTCCAAGCCGTCCATCGTCAATCCTCTCTCAAAACGGCACCGGCATTGCGGCACTCGCTGTATCGATCAACGACATCGGCGCGCCGCGTGTTTCCTGCCGCGCATGGCTCCGGATCCATTCCGCAACCCACGGATGATCCTTCACACTGCGCGGATCATGCCCGGGCACCATGGCGCGCAGTAAAGCAGGCCCCGTCCCCCGCAGAAACCGGGCCGCCCACCACCAGACCTTGAGCCGGGAACCAGGCCGCCGCCAGCGTCCATCCTGAATCAGCAGAGCGCGGTAGCAGCGCCGACTCCAGCGGATCACATCGAGCGAGCCATGCAGCACGCCAAACGCACGCCGCCAATAACCCGGCGAAACCGCTTCATAAACATCGTGCGCCACCAGCTTGTGCTCGGTCTCCTCGACCATGTGCCACAGGATGAACGAGGTAACGTGAGGGTCTGCGCCGCGAAACAGCGTGGTCCGATGGCCCACCAGCCAGTCGGTCAGCCCCAGAGTCATCGCCTCGAACCCCGCTGCATAGGCCAGCCGAACCGCCAGCGGCCGCTTGGCGAGCCGCGCATAGGCCTGCGCCATCTCGGCCTCAATCTCCGCCAGCGCCTCGTAGCCCTGCCCCAGGATCACATCGTTGAAGCGCCGGTGCGTGCGATAGTGCTGCGTTTCCTGCATGCAGAAGTCGCGTGCCTCGCGCCGCACCGCCGGGTCCGCGATCAGCTGCGCCGCCTCGCCCAGCGTGGCGACAAGGAACGGCTCCAGATGCGGCATCGTGAACGAGGCGCCGTTGATCATCTGCGCCAGTTCCGGCGCATGCGGGATCCAGTGCGCGGGCGTATCGTCAGCAAAGGCAAACGCGCCCTGCCGAACGGTGATCGGTGTGATTGCACCTACCTTGCTTTCCTCGCCCATAGTCCGCTCTCCGGCTCGACTCAATAACAGTGTTATAGCACTGGCATTCCCGGACGCAAGCCGCCATAAAAACGGCATGCCCGAACCCGCCCCCCCGCCAGATGAGCCAGACCGCGAGGACTTGCGCACCCGCTTCCTCGCCGCGGCGGAAAAGCTGGTGCGCCAGCACGGCCCCGACGGGCTCTCGCTGCGCGAACTGGCCCGCGCCTTTGGTTCCTCAACCATGGCGATCTACACGCTGTTTGGGGGCAAGCCCGGCCTGATGCAGGCGCTCTACGCGGTCGGCTTCGCGCGGCTCCACGCCTATGCACTGTCTGCCGAGCACCGCGATGCCCCCTTGCGCTGGATGGTCCGCCAGATGCTCGCCTACCGCCGCTTCGCGTTCGACCACACCGGGCTCTACCGCCTGATGTTCGGCGGCGAAAAGCGCTTCATCCCCACGGACCGCCACAGCCGCTTCGCCTCACTCACCGCGCCGGTAGACAATGCCTACCCTGCCTTCGCCGCGCTGATCGACGCCGTTGGTGGATGCCTTGCGCACCACCGCGAAACACCCCCCGATCCTGCCGAGGTGCAAGACCTTGCCTTTCTCGTCTGGGGCCAGATGCATGGCCTCGTCGGGCTGGAAATCGCGGGATATGCCGATCCTGCGGGCGCGCTGGGGAGATACCGGAACGCAATCCGCTTCATCTGCACCCATTGCGGCGCGGACGCGGCTGACGTTGAGGCGGAACTCAACGCAGCACCATAACCCAGCACCAACGAAAAAGGCCGGAGGTTTCCCCCCGGCCCTTCCCAAATCCCAAAGGCCGAAAGCCTCAGCCCTTCAGCACTTCCGCCAGCGTCTCACCCAGCAGGCTGGGCGACGGCGACACGCGGATGCCTGCGGCTTCCATTGCGGCGATCTTGCTTTCCGCATCGCCCTTGCCGCCCGAAACGATCGCGCCGGCGTGGCCCATGCGGCGGCCCGGAGGCGCCGAGCGGCCTGCGATGAAGCCGGCCATCGGCTTCTTGCGGCCACGCTTGGCCTCGTCGATCAGGAACTGCGCCGCGTTCTCTTCCGCATCGCCGCCGATCTCGCCGATCATGATGATCGACTTGGTCTCTTCGTCGGCCAGGAACAGCTCCAGCACGTCGATGAAGTTCGTGCCGTTCACCGGAT
>JAIXYF010000466.1 GCA_027490345.1 Novosphingobium sp. | reverse complement strand
TCGCCTCGACGATGCGCGCCACGTCCTCCATCTTCTTGTGGCGGATCACAAAGGGCTTGTAGACTGGCGGCGCGGGCATCAGCCACATGCCCATCTTGGTCACGATGCCGAAGTTGGACTGCGTGAACAGGCCATCGAGATAAGGCCCATAGCCCCACTTGAACGCTTGCCAGGCGGACGGATTCTTCGTGGAACCCATGCCGGTGCGCAGGATTTCACCGTCCGCCAGCACGACTTCCATGCCGCACTGGACCATGAAATGCTCGCCATAAGGCGTATACCCCACGCCGCGATCAAGCGTGTTGCCGACCGGGCTGGCGATGGGGCCAACAGTCGGCACATCGATCCACAGCGGGATGTTGTTTTCGGTCAGATAGTCTTTGAGCTGGCGATAGGTCACGCCCGGCTCGACGAGCGCGGTGCACAGGACCGGATCGACATCGATGATCCGGTTCATGCGCTTCAAGTCGAGGATCATCTGGCCTGGCGATGCCGTCGTCGTCATCCCGTAGCCCATGTTCTTGCCGGTGGAGACCGGCCAGATCGGCTGGCGGAACTGGTTGGCAATTTTGACGATGGCCTGCACTTGCTCCGCCGTTTCCGGGCAGACCGCGCCAACGGGCACATGCTTGCCGGAAGGATCGGGCGTGTAGGACTTCTTCCACGGGGTGACGGCGGCGGGATCGGCAAAGACCCATTCATCGCCCACGACCTTGCGCATAGCGGCCACCGCGCCCGCGAAATCGGCCTTGCGCACGCCCTTGGCAAGCATGGTCTTGGCACTTGCGGGCCCGCTCAGGCCAACGGCTGCCGCACTGGCAACGCCTGCGCCAAGCAGGCTGCGGCGATCGATACTGGCGGTCATTGGCCTTTTTCCTTCGGATCGGCGGCGCTCTTCTGGAGCCACAGGGCCAGTGCCTTGAGTTCGCCGGGGGAGATTTCGGTGGGGCGGAAGGCGGGCATGGCGTTCTGGCCGTGGCGCACGATATATTCGGTTGCCTCGGGCGGGAGGCTCCGGCCCCGGATCACCGGGCCGACATTCTGGCCATGGCAATAGCCGCAGACCGCATCATAGACGGCCTCGGGGCTGCGCTGGGGCTGCACTTCGCCAAGCTTTTGCGAGGACGCGAGCGCCAACTGGGCAGGGCCGGCGAGCGCAAGGCCCGCCACAAGCAGGATAAGCCGATTCATTGGTATTTCCCCAGCATCATGCCGGCGTCGATCACGACGTGGCTTCCGGTCATGTAATCAGACGCATCGGAGGCGAGCAGCAGCGCCAGAGGCTTGAGCTGCTCGGTCTCCGCCACCGCGCCTAGCGGCACGATGGCATCCCACGCCTTGCGCGCGACGGGGTCCTTCTTGAGCCAGCCCCCGCCGATATTCGTAACAAACGGCCCCGGCGCGATGGCATTGATGCGGATGCGAAACTCGGCCAGTTCCAGCCCCAGCGCGCGCACCATGTGGAGCACACCGGCCTTGGCGGGCATATAGGGCAGGCCGACGATGGGTTCGGTGACCAGCCCTGCATTGGAGGCGGTGCAGATGATCGAGCCGCCGCTGCGGCCATTGGCGCGGCCGGGCTGCTTCATCACGCGCACGGCATTGCTCACGGTGTAGAACACGCCAGAGAGATTGACCGAAATCGACTTGTCCCAGCGCTTCGGGTCGTATGTATCGACCTGGCCATCGGGATTGCGGTGCCCGGCCGGGTTCCAGAAGCCCGCGCCGGTATCGATCCCGGCATTGGCAAACGCGATATCGAGCCCGCCATAGGCCTTGGCATGAGCATCGAATGCTGCGGTAACGGCATCGAAATCCGACACATCGAGCCGGTCGGCGCGCACCGTGCATCCGGCCGCTTGCAGCCGCGCGGCTTCGCGCTCTGCGCCTTCGCCGTCAATGTCCGTCAGCGTGACCATCGCGCCTGCTTCCGCCATCGCCTCGGCAAAAGCGAGGCCGATGCCCGAGGCCGCACCAGTGACGAGCGCGGAGCGGCCCTTGATGTCAAAGCGGTCCAGAATTGCCATATTCTCGTGTTTCCTCTCCTGCCGCAGCCGCCTTATGCGGCGGCTTGCGGCTCTCGTTCGCGGTCTATCAGGCGCTGCAGCATCCGCCTGGCGCGCACCCCGCCGCCGTCGCCATGGAGGATCAGCGGGCGCAGATCCCAGAAATCAGCGCCGCGCATCAACCGGTGGCTATCGCGGATCAGCGGCATGTCTTCCTTCTCGAACGCAAATTCCAACGCGCCGCGCATCCCGGCGGTGAATTCCGCATCCCCCAGCGCAAAATCGCGCGCGGTGGCCCAGAAATAGTGCGTGGAATCGGGTGTTTCAGGCGTAAAGGCGTGGAGCGAGGGCAGCAGCGTGCATGCCTCGCGCGGCGTGCCCGGCGGCCCGGCGCGGAAATCGAAATAAAGCACGGCGGGGGCGTGCCACACCACCCAGCCATAGAAATCCTGTTTCTGGCCGATCCGCCCCAGCATCCCGCCGATCCCTTCGGAGAGATAGTCATCCAGCCGGATATACTCGGCGTGGACCGTCTCGCCGTCCTGCCAGAATTTGCGGTCGCCCTCGGTGAAGGCCGCCGCAACCAGCGCGGGGTGGACGAAATTGGCGTGACTCAGATCGAGGATATTGTCGCTGTAAAGCTCGTAATGCCCCTCCGCGACATTTGCCCCGCGCACCGCTTCCCAGTTGGGATCGGATAGCCAGCTGAAATCCGGGATCAGCGCCGGATCGGCCTTGTTCGCCTCGCCCATCCATATCCACAACAGCGCGTGGCGCTCTTCCAGCGGGTAAGCACCAAGCCGGCTTTCGGGGAGCTGGCCGCCGGGGTGCGGATTGTGGACGCAGGCCCCGGTGCCATCGAAGCGCAGCCCGTGATAGGGGCACATCAGCGCGCCATCCACCACTTTGCCCTGCCCCAGCGGCGCAAAGCGGTGCGGACAGCGGCCCGAAACCGCGTTGGCCTTGCCCGCAGCATCGCGGAACAGCGCGACGGGTTCTTCGAGGAAGGTCCGCTGCTGCGGCGCTTCACCCAGATCCGAGGCCCAGCCCGCGACGTACCAGCAGTTTCGCAAGTACGTGCCCGCCGGCTCCAGACCGAGTTTAGGGACCCCAGCAGCGCTCATCTCAGCGGCTCCCTTACAGGTAGAGCTGCTTGTTGATCGGAATGTTGTTCTCGCGGCAATAGGTCTCGTAGTGGTTCATGAACCACCACACATCAAGCGTTTCGACATGGTTGCCATGCTCGTCGAAGAACTCGTTGGCGCCCTGCATGTGGAACAGCGCCTTCATCCCGTTCGGATCATCCGTCACGAGCGTGTGCGCGGTGCCCGGCGTTTCGGTGATGAACTCGCCCGGCTTGCAGACCCAGTCGTATTCCAGATAGCGGAACGAGCCTTCGAGCCCGATCGCCCAGACGCGGCCGCGGTGCTTGTGCGTGCCGATCACGCCCGGGCCCTTGATCCACAGGATGTTGACATAGACGTTGTCGCGCACGTCGAATGCCAGGTGCCGGATCGCGGCGTTGTCGCCGAAGGGAACCCACGGGCTTTCGGCTTCCGAAGCGCCGACATAGGTGCCTTCAACGCCCTTGGACTTGATCAGCGCGCCATAAAGCTCGGGGACGTCGACAATCTTGTAGGCCCCGGATGGCGGGGCGGTCATGGTGGCCATGGCTTGCGGTCCCTTAAAGATAGAGCTTGGGATTGATCGGAATGCCCGCTTCTCGGCAATAGGTCTCGTAGTGGTTGATGAACCACCACACGTCCGAGGTTTCGACATGGGCGCCAGTCTCGTCGAAGAACTCGATCGGCCCCTGCATCCACCCGAACAGCTTCACGCCTTCGGGATGTTCGGTCACGAGCGTGTGGCTTTCGCCGGGCACTTCGAGGATCAGACCGCCGGGCGATGCAGTCCAATCATATTCCAGATAGCGCACGCTGCCTTCGATGCAGACCATGACGATGGTGCCGCGGTGCAGGTGCGTGCCGATAGTGCCGGGGCTTTTCACCCACAGGATGTTGGAGAAAATGCCCTGCCGCACATCGAACGCGAGATGCTTGATCGCCGCGTTGTCGCCAAAGGGAACCCACGGGCTGTCGACGTCGGTCTGCGCGTCGATGTAACGCCCGCCGGGGCTGAGCCGCGCGACGAGATCGCGGTGCGCGAACCCGACATCGACGATTTCCTTCTTGCTCGAAGGCGGTGCGGTCATGGCATTCATGGAATAGGCGCTCCTTCAGCGAATTAGCGTGTCGACATAGTCGGCGCCGATACCGACCCGGTCGTAATGCTCGCGCGCGTTCTTGATATAGTCAAACACATCGAAGTGGCCGGTAGTATTGCCATCATCGTCCAGCCACATCAGCGGGCCCGAAACGACAAAGAACACCTTCATCGGGTCTTTGTGTTCATAGCAGACCAGCGTGTGGCTCTCGCCCGGCGTTTCATAAACGAAATCGCCCGCCGTCGCGGTCCAGTCATGCTCAAGATAAGCCCACTTGCCGCTGATGGTGTAGGCCCAGATCGGATGCGGATGATAGTGACGGTTCACCAGCCCCGCCGATTTCGACATGAGCACATCGGCCCACATGTTCTTGGACGGGCTGATCCAGACCGGCTTTGAACTCACCGTCTCGCTGATCGGCACCCAGTAGCGCTCGTCGCCCTCGGCGATCTTGGAAAGATAGACTTCGGGAAGCGCCCCTTCTCTAAACACTTTCTCAACCGGCTTGATGCCTTTCCAGAATTCGGAATGGGCGGTTTCAGGCATCGATCATCTCCCAGATGGAAAAAGGGCGGGCACTTTGCAGCACCCGCCCGGTATTGGATCAGAACTTCACGCCAAGCCGCGCATACCATTCAGCCGGGCGGCTGTAGGTGCCGTAGATCTGGCCGCCGGCAAGCTGCGCCTGACCCGTGGTCAGGAACCGCTCGTTGGTCAGGTTGGTGCCGCCGCCGGTCAGTTCCCAACGGTTGTTCGGATCGCGGTAGGTCACACTGGCGTTGATCACCGTGGTCTGCGGACGCTGCAACAGGAAGGTCCGTTCGGTGTCGTTCCACATGCTGCTCGTCAGCGTGATGTCGCCCAGGAATACCAGGCTGCCATGGCTGCCGAGATCCGCCTCGTAACGCGGGCTGAAGTTCCACTTGAACCTCGGCGTCTTGGGCAGAGGCGCACCCTTGAACACGCCGGCCTGAACCGGGTTGCCCGCGACGAACGAATTGTTGCCCTCGCAGAAGTCCGGGAACTGACCGCCTTCGCCGCAGATCACGGTATACTTGGCATCCGTGAAACCGACCGAACCAGTGAAGGTCAGGCCGCGTGCCGGCGCCGCCACAACCTCGACTTCGAAACCGCGGATGCGGGCGTTGCCGGTGTTCTGCACGGTGGGCGAAATGCCCTTCTGGGAATTGAGCTGGATCCCCGCATAATCGGTTGTGAAGGCTGCCACGTTGATCTGCAGATGCCGGTCAAGCAGTTCGGACTTCACACCAATTTCAAAGGTTTCAGCTTCTTCGGGACCGAAGCCGGGCGCGAAGGGCAGCGGGTTCGACAGACGCGTCGTCCAGCCACCGGTCTTATACCCGCGCGACCAGCTGCCATAGACCATGACATCATTGTTGGGGTGGTACTGCAAACCGACCTTGGGCGCGAAGTTGTTGAACTTCTTGTTCTGCGTTCCCGCGATGTAATAGCGCAGCGGCTGGCCAGGATTGGGGAAACCGCCCGCCGCCTGACATGCGGCCGAGATTGTCGTGATGTTCTCGCATCCCGGAACGCCAAGGAAGTTCAGGATCTTGTAGGTCAGGCCGTTGCGATCGGACTGGAAGCCTTCGAAATCCTTGTCTTCATGCGTGTAGCGCCCGCCCAGCGTGATGCCGAACTGATCGCTGAACTTGTAGTCCACCTGCCCGTAGAATGCCACGTTCTTGGTGGCGAGATCGTTGGGGCCATCGATCTGGAGCAGACCTTCGGCGAATGTCACGTAATCGTGCAGATCGCCCGATTCGGTGAAGTAGTATGCGCCCACCACATAGTTCAGCTTCTTGTCGAGCGCGCTGCCCGCCAGCTGCAGTTCCTGGCTGAACTGCTTCTGGTTCATGGTGAAGCTGGTGTGGAGGAAGGTCAGCGGCGAGTTGTCGAGATCCATGCCGGTGTTCCAGCGGAGCTGGCGGTAGGCCGTGATCGACTTGATCGTGGCTGCATCACCGATATCGTATTCCAGCGTCAGCGCAGCGCCGCCCGACTTCAGCTTGGAATAGTTGTTGCCGTTGGCATAGCTGGTGTCGATGTCATTGGTGACGAACCGGCTGTCGTACGGCAGACGGTTGTTATCCGGATTGGCATCCGCATTCACGCCGAAGATCGACGGCAGATCGTTGATCCCCCGCAGACCGCCGCGCCGACCGAACAGCGCAAACGAAGGAGGGCCTCCGCCGCAGGTCGTGGTGTCACCCGGGGCCGCGATCACGCCCGCAATCGCGCAATTGTAGGTCGAGGCGAAGACCGGCGCAAAGACCGAGATGACCTTGTTGGCGATCTGCGAGGTATCGACCCGCGAATAGTCGCCCGAAAGCACCGCGCGTAAAGGTCCGCCGTTGTTGAAACGCAGCTTGCCGCGCAGGTTCCAGTTGTTGTCACCACCTTCGGTGCCAAGACCGACGTTGTTGTAACCAGCGGCCTTGAACTTGGTGATCGGATCAAAGGCGAACTTGTCCGCACCCGGGAACGGCAGACGGCGCAGATAGCCGTCGCGCGTCTTCATGGAGAAGGCGACCGACGAAGACAGGCCGTCGGTCAGCGGCACATCGACCGTGCCGCGCACCGAAAACAGCTTGTAGCTGCCGGTCGTGACATCGCCGCGGAAGCGGAATTCGTTGCCCGGGTCGTGGGTCACGATCGAGATCGCGCCGCCGATGGTGTTGCGGCCAAACAGCGTGCCCTGCGGGCCCTTGAGCACTTCGACGCGCTCCACGTCCGGCAGTTCCTGGTTCGCGCCGACCGAGCGGGCGAGGTACACGCCGTCGAGATAGATGCCGACGCCCGGATCAATGTTAAAGGCGAAATCGTTGGCGCCGATGCCGCGGATATAGGCCGAAAGCACCGAGGACGAACCCGAGAAGGGCGTGCCGGCATCCAGCGTAACGTTGGGCGCGATGTTCGACAGCGACGCGACGCTGGTGACCGCGCGCTCCTGAAGGGCGCTGGCGGTGAAGGCCGAGATCGAAATCGGCACGTCCTGCACGTTTTCCGAGCGCTTCTGCGCGGTGACGACGATTTCCTCGATTCCGCCACTCGGGGCGGCATCCGCCTGAGCCTGCGGCGCGGTCTGCGCCAATGCGGGCGTAGCCAGCGCAGCAGCAAGCACGGCAAGCGATACCGATGTGCTTCTCATGTTTCTCTCCCTCGTTCGCTGCCCGCTTCGCCCCCTGGCGGCCGGACATGCGCGTTCGTATTTCTAAACCGTTCCGGCCTCTCTCGCTTGCACTGGAGCGCAAGCTGATCAGGACTGAAACGCAATTGCTGGCTACCTGCGCCGCCATTCACGCGGTGAAACGCCAAAACGCTGCCGGAAGGCCCGCGCAAAATAGGCGCTGTCGTTGAAGCCCAGCTCGAAAGCCACTTCGGTGATGCTCGCCTCGGGCGCGGCCGTGAGCCGTTCTGCGGCCCGCGCCAAGCGGCGTTCGAGAATATAGGCGCTCGGCGTCGTGCCCATACCGGCAAACAGGTTCTGGATCGTGCGGACCGAGGCATTGCAGGCAGCGGCAAGGCCCAGCGTGCGCAGCGCCGGATCGGCCAGCTGCGCCTCGACCATACCGAGCACACGGCGGCGCAGGGCGCTGTCTGCCGTAGGTGCTGCCGCATCGGGCCGCGCCGCGCCGCGCATGGCCAGCGCAATCAGATCATAGAACACCTGGCTCACGCCGTTCTGCCAATCGGGATCGGCCAGCCCCTGCTGGCTTTGCCGCCACAGCGAAAGCAGGAAATCATGGAACACGCGTGCGCCGGGCGTTGCGCCGCTCATCCGCTGGCGCAGGGCATCATCGAGGCCCGGGAAGCGCTCCGCCAGCGGCGCCCGCGGAAACTCGACCACGAGCAGTTCATGGGCGGCAAGGTCGATGGCATAGGCTTCATGCGGCGAAGCGAGAATGAAATCGCCCGCACCCAGCGCCGTTTCTGTGCCGCTCTGGCGATGGATGCTGGAGCCGCGGCACTGCAGATGCAGGATCAGCCGCTCGTCTGCGGTATAGATGGGATCGCGGCCGACAAACGAGGCAGTTGAGCGCGGACGGATCATGGCCAGATCGCCGACCTGCCAGGTCCACATTTCACCGGTGAAGTCTTCGCTCGCGCTCTTGACGTAGGTGCCGCTGTAGACGCGGTCGACCAACGCGTTCCAGAACGCGAGGCGCTCGGGCGGGGCAACGGCGTCGGTGTCGAACTTCTGCACGGCGGTCATGGCTGGCGCGTCCTTTGCAGCGAGAGGCAGTTGGTGGGAAAGTCAGGCGGGAGCGGGCGTGCGGCGTGCGACAACGCGCGGGGCGGATTCAACAAGGCCAAGCGCGCACAGCCCGGCCAGAATGGTCAGCCCGAGCATCAGCCAGAGCGCTGCGGACAAGCCGTAGACATCGGCCAGCGCCCCGGCAAGGAACGGGCTGAGCACACCGCCCAGCACTTCGCCTGTGCCCATGACTACGCCGGTGAGCGTGGCGGTGAGGCGCGGATCGACGGATTCTGACGGGATCGTCGCCATGAACATCGGGAACAGGCCGTTCAGCCCCCAGCCAAAGAAGAAGATCACCGCAAGGCCCCAGGCAGACCCCGTGTAGTAAAGCCCGCCCAGCGGCAGGATGACGCCGAGAAAGGCAAAGCCGATCATCACCGGGCGCCGCCCGACGGCGTCCGAAATCGCGGGCACCACGAAGCTGCCAAGCCCTGCGGAAAGCCCCAGCGTAGCCATAAGCCAGCCCATCGTTTCGGGCGAGAAGCCGCGCACCGTGGTGAGATAGAGCGGCATGAACGCCCAGCACACCACGAGGTAGGAGACGAGCAGCACCGAAATCACCGCGCAGAGCACCACGTTGCGGTGGCGGAACGCTTCAGCCAGCGGCACCTTGGGCTGGGCTTCATCGTGCACTTCGGCGGGCGGTTCGCGCAGCGTGAACCAGATCAGCACGGCGGTGATCAGGCCCGGCGCGGCGGCAAGGTAAAACCCCTCGCGCCAGCCATAGGCCGACGCCACCGGCACCAGCAGCAGCGGCGCAAGGCCCGAGCCGAGCAGGTTGGAGCCGAGGTTCTGCGCCACGCCCATGGCCATGCCGCGCCGTTCGGGCGCCACCTCGCTCACGATCATCGAATGGCTGACGGGCATGACCCCGCCTTCTGCCGCGCCCATCAGCAGCCGCGCACCCAGCAGCATGAAGAACGAGGATGCGAGGCCCGAGGCGAACGAGCACAGGCAGAACGCAATCGTGGCGACGACCACGACCGGCTTGCGCGAGCCGAGCTTGTCCGAAATCCGCCCAACAGCAAGGCCTGAAAGCGCCCAGGTGAGCGACAGCGCGGAGCTGAACATGCCGACCTGCGTGTTCGAAAGCTTCAGATCAGGCTGCACGAACGGCATGAGGAAATTGAGCGCATTGCGATCGAAGAACAGGATGCCGAAATTGAGGCTGAGCAGCGCGACCACCCAGGCCTGATAGCCGCCGCTGGCGCGCTGCGAGGCGTCGACGCTCGAGGTGTGCGGGGCGCCGCTCACAGGAACGGCCTCACGGGATCGGTCTGCCCGTCCCAGTCTTGCGCCGCCTGCCACTGCGCAGTGAACAGCGTGTTCATGCCCTCGGTCGCGGGGATCAGTTCCAGAAAGCCGGGTGCCGCCGGATCGGCGCTATCGAGATAGGCAACCGCGCCACCGGTGGGCACGCCTGCGCGGAACGCCAGCGTGTGCCCCCGCGCCAGATAGCCGGGCAGCGCAGCATCGACATCGGTGAAAGCGATGCCAAAGTGGTGGAAGCCATGGCCGCGCGCCTCAATCGTCTCGCGGTAGACGGAAGGGTGCTTATCAAGCGGCTGGATCAGTTCGATCTGCATGTGGCCCACAAAGCCCATCGCAATCGCGACATCAGCCTTCGAGGTTTCGCTGCGATAAACCTGACCCTCGGCCAGGAAGTGATCGAGCAGGAAGAACGGCCCTGCCCCGCAATCGCGCTGGAACTGGGCGATGGCGGCGTGGATATCGGCCACAACAAAGGCGGTTTGGACCACCCCGCCGATCCGCTGCCCAAAGCCCAGTATTTGCCCCATCGAGCGATTTCCCCTGCCCTTTTGCCTGCCTTTGCTCCGGCTCGGCGGTTATTTTTGGGGCGCGCCTTGCGGCCCGCCGTTATAGCTTGATGACCACCTTGCCGAACAAGGCACTGGACGACTGGTAGCGATAGGCCTCCAGCGCATCCTCCATGGCAAAGGTCCGGTCGATCACCGGCTTGATGCCGTGCGTATCGATAAAGGCATGGAGCCTGCTTGCCATCCCGCGCGAACCGACGAAAATGCCGCGGATCGAGCCGCCCTTGAACATCAGCGGATGCGGGTTGGTATCGCCCTCGCGCGTCAGCACGCCGATCAGCGCGATCTCGCCGCCAAAGCCCACCGCCGCGATGCTTTGCTTGAGCGTGCCTGCCCCGCCGACTTCGACCACGTGATCGACGCCGCCGCCCGCCACGTCAGCGGCCACTGCGCCCCATGCCGGCTCGCTGCGGTAATTGATCGTCCGGTCTGCCCCGAGCGCTGCAACGCGCGCCAGCTTCTCGTCAGACGAACTGGTGGCAATCACCACCGCGCCTGCCGCCTTGGCGATCTGCAGCGCCAGCAGCGAAACGCCGCCCGTGCCCAGCACCAGAACGCTTTCGCCTGCGCCAACCGGATGGGGGCCTTCCATCAACGCATTCCATGCCGTCACGCCCGCGCAAGGCAAGCAGGCCGCTTCTTCGAAGGACAGGCTCTGCGCCAGCGGCACCACGCCATGTTCGGGCAGAACCACCAAATCCTGCAGCATACCGGCAGCAGGCGGCGCGCCCAGCGCCGGGCCGGCGCCGGGATTGGGCGGGCCATCAATCCAGTTCTGGAAGAAAGTTCCGGCCACCCGGTCTCCTACCTTGACGGAGGTAACCCCGGAGCCGACGGCCACCACTTCGCCCGCGCCATCAGACAAGGGCACGGTATCCACCGCCACGGTGCCGCCCATATAGAGGCCTTGCGGAATGATCTGGTCGCGGAAATTGAGCGAACAGGCACGCACGCGCACCAGCACTTCGCCTGCTCCGGCCTGTGGTTCAGCCGCATCGCGCAGCACCATGTCGTCCAGCGACGACGCGCCTGCCCGGATCACCCATTGCCGCATGTCGGAATCCTCCCCTTATGATTGCAGTGATAGTCGCACAGGAAGCCGCCGATTTAATCAGCAAGACAAACGGATTTCACAAGGTGCAATATCTTGATCAGGAGAGCCCCGGCGCCGAGTTCAGCGGCCCTGCCCGCCACCCGATTGGTCCGCCACCGCACGGCCGATGGCCTGCGCAGTCTGCTGCAAGGCTTCGAGATGGCGCTGCATCACCGCTTCATCGGTGCCGCGCTTGGCAGGCCAAGTCAGGTTGATCGTGGCGATGGGCGCGCCGCCTGCCATGATCGCCACGGCCATCGAGCGCCGCCCGTCACGCAGCACGAGCTGCTTTGAACGGTCCGGCCAGGGATGCAGCGGTTCGCGCAAGGCATATCCACGCCCGCGCGTTTCGGCGAGGATCGCGCGCAAGTCATCCTCGCTGCCGGGCGCCGCATCCTTCGGGCGCAGGCGGGCAATGATGGCCTCGCGCTCGCTTTCGTCGCAGGCCGCCAGATAAGCCCGCCCCGTGGCCGTGTGGATATAGGAAAGCTTGACGCCTACAGGCCCCAAAATCGCCGAATCCAGCCGGAACAGCGGACTGTTGGTCTCCAGGATTTCCATATGATCGAGCCGGGGCACGCCCAGTACCGAGGGCCAAGCCACCCGCGTCGAAAGCGCTTTCATATAGGGCGAGGCAATCTCGGCGATATGTTCGACCGCGCTGCCAGTTCCGCGCGCGGCGGCGCCCAGATGCGGCAGATAGGCTCCGTCCGCCAGTCGCTGCCAAACGAGGCCCTTGCGTCCGAGTGTGAGCAGCATGCGCAGCAAGGTGGCCTTGGGCAGATGGAGCGCCTGATGCAGTTCATGCAAGCTCACCGCGCGGCGCGTCTGCACCTCGACCAGCACATCAAGCCCGCGCTCCAGCGCGCGCACTGTCTTGACCTTGCGTTCCAGCATCGTCTCTTTCCGGTGAAACCTTCGCAGGACCGTGCCATCTGGCAAGTTCGCGGGTTTCACCTCATGCAACGCGGCCTTTGCATACCTGCGTGCAAAGTCAACCGCGATGTCGCACTCTGAAGGTACGGGAAAAGAGGATAACCATGGCTGACAAACCGCTGCCGAGCGTCATGCTGATCGTGACGCAGGATACCAAGGAAGAGGAAGCCCGCTTCGTGCGCGGCATGCTCGAAGCGGCAGGTGTGCGCGTCGTCCACCTCGATCCCAGTGTGCGGCGCACCGTGGGCGGAGCGGAGATTTCGCCCGAAGACGTCGCCGCTGCTGCGGGCATGACGATCGAGGACGTTCGCGCGCTGGGCCATGAAGGCAAGTGCCAGGACGCCATGATCCGGGGCTCCATCGCCGCGGCCCATGCCTGGCACGCCAAGGATCCGATCTCCGGCATCCTTGCGGTCGGCGGCTCGATGGGCTCGGCGCTGGCGGGCGCGCTGATGCAAAGCTTTTCCTTCGGCCTGCCGCGCCTGATCGTCTCGACCATGGCCTCCGGTTTCACCAAGCCCTACATGGGCGTGCAGGACATCGCGATGATGAACGCGGTGACCGACATATCCGGCCTCAATTCGATCAGCCGCGACGTGTTCCGCAATGCCGCCCATGCGGTGGCGGGCATGGCCAAGGGCTATGATCCCAAGGCCGCCGCCGAAAAGCCGCTCGTTCTCATCACCACGCTCGGCACCACGGAAGCCAGCGTAAAGCGCATCCGCGAGGCGCTGGAGAGCGATGGCTGCGAAGTCATGGTGTTCCACTCCTCCGGCGCGGGCGGCCCCACGCTCGACGGCTTGGCCGCGGGCAAGGATGTTGCGCTGGTCCTGGATCTTTCGCAGACGGAGATCATCGACCATATCTTCGGCGGCCTTGCCGATACCGGCCCGGACCGGGGCCGTGCGGCATTGCTCAAGGGCATTCCCACGATTCTGGCCCCCGGCAATGCCGATTTCATCATCGGCGGCCCCATCGATGCCGCGCGCGCGCAGTTCCCCGGCCGCCGGTATCACGAACACAACCCGCAGCTCACCGCCGTGCGCACCACGTTCGAGGACCTGAAGAAGCTCGCCGATCACCTGGCCGCCAATGTGCGCGATGCCAAGGGGCCGGTGCAGGTGTTTACCCCGCTGCACGGCTTTTCCAACCACGACAGCCCAGCGGGACACCTGATGGACCCAAGCGTGCCGCCGCCGTTTGCCGCCTATCTGCGCGAAGTCATGCCCAACGATGTGCCCGTCATCGCCATCGACGCGCATTTCAACGACACGGCCTTTTCCGATGCGATCATCGCTGCATCGCGCGAATTGCTGGCCAATGGGCATGAGGGCCGCGCATGAGCGGAGACCTGCCCCTTACCGCCGAGGACGTTGCCGAAATCGCAGCGATCATCGAGGCCTCGCCCTACCGCGAGCTTGATCTTTCCACCCGCCGCTTCCGCCTGCGCCTGTCGCGCGGTGATGGCGCCGATGCGGGCCTCACGCAGGAATGGCAATGGGCCGGCACTGCGCCCGATGCTGCTGTCGCCGCCGATGCGGATCACGCCGCCGATCCCGATGCCGTGCCCGCTCCGCTCCCGGGCACGTTTTACCACGCGCCCCAGCCCGGCGCCCCGCCGTTCGTGGCCGTGGGTGATGAAGTCGGCCCCGAAACCGTCGTCGGCATTGTCGAGACGATGAAGCTGATGAACCCGGTACACGCCGGGCGCGCGGGCACCTTGGCTGAAGTCCTCGTGCCCAATGCCACCATGGTCGCCAGGGGCCAGCCCCTTTTCCGGCTCGCCTGAACACACCCGCCTGAACACACTCGCCTGAACGCAGGGGCACCGCCATGATCCGCCGACTGTTCATAGCCAATCGCGGCGAAATCGCCCTGCGCGTGATCCGCACGGCCAAGGCCATGGGGATCACCACGGTGTTGGGCGTATCCAGCGCCGATGCCGCCGCGCTGCCTGCCCTGATGGCTGACGAAACCGTGCTGCTCGGCCCCGGCCCGTCTGCACAGAGCTACCTCTCGGTTCCCGCCGTCGTGGCTGCCATGGTGAGCACCCAGTGCGATGCGGTGCACCCCGGCTACGGCTTCCTCTCCGAAAACGCCGCCTTCGCGCGGGCCGTGGCTGAGGCGGGCATTCGCTTCGTCGGCCCCGACATCAAGACGCTCGAAGGCATGGGCGACAAGCTGGCTGCCCGCGCGCTGGCGCTGGAGGCGGGCCTCCCGATCCTCCCCGGCGGCGAGGCGGCCACGCGCGAGGCCGTCCACGCCCGTGCGGCTGAGACCGGCTACCCGCTGCTGCTCAAGGCCGTGGCGGGCGGCGGCGGCAAGGGCATGCGCCGGGTGGACCGCGCCGAAGAACTCGATACTGCGCTCGATATGGCGCAAGCCGAAGCGCAGGCGGCCTTCGGCAACAGCGCGGTCTATGTCGAGCGGTTCGTGGCCATGGGTCGCCATGTCGAAGTGCAGCTCCTTGGCGATGGCACGCGCGCCATTCACCTCGGCACGCGCGATTGCTCGATCCAGCGCCGCTTCCAGAAGCTGGTGGAAGAAGCCCCCGCCCCCGCAATGCCCGAAGCCGCGCGCGCCGGGATCGAGGAGGCAGCCGTGCGCCTGGCGCAGCATATCGGCTATCGCGGGGCAGGCACGGCGGAATTCCTTGTCGATGCGACGGACTTTTCGTTCTATTTCCTTGAACTCAACGCGCGTATCCAGGTCGAGCATCCCGTGACCGAGGCGATCACTGGCGTCGATCTGGTCGAGCAGCAATTGCTGGTGGCCTCGGGCAAACCGCTCGCCCTCACGCAGGCAATGGTCCGCCCGGTGGGGCACGCCATCGAAGTGCGCATCAATGCCGAAGATCCGGACGCCGATTTCCGTCCTTCGCCGGGCCGCATCACGCGCGCCGCGTGGCCCGCAGGCCCCGGCATCCGCGTCGACACCCATATCGGCGCAGGCGGCGAAGTGCCGCCGTTCTACGATTCGCTGCTGGGCAAGCTCATCGTCCACGGCGCCACCCGCACAGAAGCCGTGGCGCGGATGCAGGCGGCGCTGGCCCGCATGGCGATCGAAGGTGTGCCCACCACTGCCGCGCTCCACGCCCGCATCATTGCCGATCCGCGCTTTGCCGCCGGCGGGGTTGATACCGGTTTCCTGACAGGACTTGGCTTATGACGACGCTCAAGCTGGTCGATGTGACCATGCGCGATGGCAACCAGAGCCTGTGGGGCGCCACCGGGCTCAACACCGCGCATATGCTGCAGGCCGCTGCGCTGACCGAGGCCTGCGGCTTCCGGGCTATCGACTTCACGTCGTCGAGCCATATGGCCGTGGCCGTCCGCTATTTTCAGAACAACCCGTGGGAACGCCTGCGCCGCATGGCCGCGGCGATGCCGACCACGCCGCTGCAGTTCATCACCACGGGCCTGCGCTTCATTGCCTGGCAGCAGGCCGATCCCGAATTCATGCGCCTTGTCTACCGCGCGCTGCAGGTGAACGGCGTGGGCCGCTTCGTGCTGCTCGATCCGATGCACGAAGTGCCTGCCGTGATCGAAGCCGCGCGGCTGGTGAAGGAAGAAGGCGACGCAGAAGTGATGTGCGCGCTCACGTTCACGCTGTCCGAATTCCACACCGATCGGTTTTACGCCGATTTCGCCCGCGCCGTGGGGCAGAGCGCGGATATCGACTTGTTCTATATCAAGGACCCCTCGGGCCTCCTCTCGCTTGACCGGGTGCGCACACTGGTGCCTGCGGTCAAGGCCGTCATCGGCAACCGTCCGCTTGAAATCCACGCGCACACCACGATCGGGCAGGGCATGATGTCTAGCCTTGAGGCCGCCAAGCTGGGCATTTCGGCGATCCATGTCGGCATCGGCGCGGCGGGCGATGGCTCGTCGCTGCCCGAGGCGAACCGGATGCTCGCCAATCTTGAGGAAGCGGGCCATGAGGTCGAGATCGACCGGGCGGCGCTGGCGAAGCTGACGTCTTACTGGAACCGCGTTGCCATGGCGGAAAACCTGCCTGCCGGGCGGCCCCAGAACTTCGACGCGAGCTTCCTGAGGCACCAGATTGCAGGCGGCGTGATGACCACGACCGCGCGCCAGCTTGATGAGCTGGGACTTTCAGACCGCCTTCCCGCCGTCATCGCCGAAACCGAGCAGGTCCGCGCCGAGCTGGGTTATCCGATCATGGTCACACCCTTCCCGCAGATGGTCATGAGCCAGGCGCTGTTCAACGTGATCGGCGACCGCCGTTATGCTCAGGTCTCCGATCAGGTGATCCGCTATTGCCTCGGCAAGTTCGGCAAGCCAACCTCGCCTATCGACCGCGATGTGCTGGCCGCGATCATGAACCGCCCGCGCGCGCGTGAGCTGGAAACCGAGCCGACGTTTCCCGCGCTGGGTGATCTGCGCCGCCAGTTCGGCCATGCCATGCCGGATGAGGAATTCCTGCTGCGCGCGGTCATGCCGCCCGAACAAGTCGATGCGATGCTGGCCGCTGGGCCATCGCGCGCGACCTATACGCCCGAGGCCGCGCCCTTGATCGCGTTGCTGCGCAAGCTCGCTGCCAAACCCTCCGCGCGCGATCTGGTGATCGAACGCGGCTCCTTCCGCCTTGCCCTTCATGCCGGAGCCGGTCTGTGACGATTACCCCCGAACACGCCGCGCAGCTGAAGGACGCTGCCGGCTATATCTTCGACATGGACGGCACGATTGCGCTGGGCGATGCGCAAAGCGGCGGGCACAACGCCTTGCCCCATTCCGTGGCGCTGCTGGAGGCGCTGAAAGCGCGCGGTACGCCTTTCGTCGTGTTCACCAATGGCACCGCCAAGCCGCCTGCCGCTTATGCCGCATCGCTTCGCAAGGCGGGCTTTCCGGTGGAAGACGGCCAGATGCTCACGCCTTCGTCCTCCACGGCGGACTGGCTGGTGCGCAGCGGCATCGGCAAGGTCCGCGTGCTGGGCAATCCCGGCTGCCGCGCGCCGCTCGATGATGCCGGGCTCGATGTCGTCGGCCCGTCTGACGAGGCCGAGGGCGTCGAGGCGGTCTATACCGGATGGTTCCGCGAGTTCGATTTTCCCGCGCTGGAAGCGGCCTGCGATTCCCTCTGGAAGGGCGCAAAGCTGCTCACCGCCAGCAACGTGCCGTTCTTCGCCACCGCCAATGGCCGCGCCATCGGCGCCAGCTATCCGATCAACGCGATGCTGACGGCGATGACCGGCAAGCGCCCGCGCATCCTCGGCAAGCCCTCCCGCGTCGCGTTCGATACCGCGCGGCTACTCATGGGGCTGCCGAAAAGCGCTGCGAAGCACATGGTCGTGGTGGGCGATGATCCCGCGCTCGAAATGCGCATGGCCAATGCTGTGGGTGCGCTTTCGGTGGGGATGGCGACAGGCATCATGGCGAAAGGCGCGGATCTTCCCGAACGCGACCGGCCCAGCGTGCTGCTCGATAGCCTGAAGCCGCTGCTCGACGTGCTCTAATCGGTGCCCTGCGGCTCGTCGATGATCCGGCCTGCTCGCCACAGATAGAGCCCGGCGGCGATGATGATGGCGGCCCCGCCCAGCGCTGTGAGATCGGGGTGCTCGTCAAACAGCAGCCAGCCATAGAAGCCTGCCATGATGAGCTGGAAATACGTCATCGGCGCAATCGTGCCTGCGCCTGCGCGCGATGTGGCCATGTAGATCAGGGCATGGGCGCCGCTGCCAGTCAGCGCGATCATCGCGCTGCGCCCCACCACGCTCCACGACGGCACGCCGACATGAAGCGCGGCGATGCCGCTGAAATGCCCGGCCACGGTGATCACCAGAAGAAACAGCGTGGCGAAAATGGCAACATTGACTTGCATGGCGAGCGCCGATCCGCGGCCCAGCACCGCACGATTGCCGATCATCAGCAGCGCCATGCCCAGCGCGGCAAACATCGGCAGCACGGCGGCGGGGCCGATGGCGGCGAAATTGGGCCGCAGCACCACGATTACCCCGGCAAAAGCGGCGATGCTGGCGATCCACGTCTCGCGCCGCAAAGGCTCCCCCAGCAGCGCCGCCGCCAGCAGCGCAGTGATCATCGGGCTGGTAAAGGATATGGCGGTGGCCGCCGCAAAGGGCATGATCTGGACGGCGGTGAAAAACGTCGTAGCCGAAAACGCCACGCCAAACCCGCGCACCGCGTGCCAGCCCAGACGGTCGAACTGGAAGCCTGCCAACCCCTCGCGCCACAGCAGCAGCGCGCTCAGCCCTAATGTGCCCACCACATATCGCAGCGAGGCGATGGCCGGGCCCGGCCACTCCCCCGCCATCGTCTTGACCAGGCTATCGCCGGTGGACAACAACGCAAAACCGCCGATGGCCAGCAGCAGGGCATCTCGTGTCTGATTGCGCAAGTGCCCCTCCCTTCGCCCTATCTGTTTGCGGTGTCTCTTTGCGGCGTCTCTTTGCGGCTGGCGCGCGGCAGTGCAAGCCTCCATGCTGGCCATGTTCCATTATCGGTGGCACTGGATTTCTTTTGGGGGCCTGATCTCGCGATTGCATCGCGCACCGGTTAAGGCTTCTTTACGCGTTGTTTACCAAGCTTTGCGTAGACAAGCTGCAAGGCAGGAGGCGATTTGATGGTTGATCAGGTGCCCGGACGGGATGCTGCGGCCGCACTGCACGGTCCGGCTCTGTCTGTCGTCATTCCCTGCTACAACGAGGCCGACGGCCTGCAGGAACTGCACCGCCGCCTCATCGCCGCCATCGAACCGCATTTCGCGCAGGATTTCGAGATCGTGCTGGTCAATGATGGCTCGCGCGATGCAACCTGGGCCAACATGGTCGCGCTGTCCGATGCCGATCCGCGCGTGCTGTGCGTCAATCTCGCGCGCAACCACGGCCACCAACTGGCGCTCACCGCTGGCCTCTCGCAGGCGGCAGGCGATCTGATCTTCATCCTCGATGCCGATTTGCAAGACCCCCCGGAACTGATCGGCCCGATGCTGGAGCTGATCCGCGCAGGCAACGATGTCGTCTATGGCCAGCGCCGCAAGCGCGAGGGCGAAACCGCGTTCAAGCGCATGACGGCCGCCGCGTTCTACCGCCTGCTCGACCGGCTCGTCGATGTCGACATTCCGCGCGATACCGGCGATTTCCGGCTGATGACGCGCCGCGTGCTCAACGTGCTGCAGGCGATGCCCGAACGCTACCGCTTCGTGCGCGGCATGGTCAGCTGGGTGGGCTTCAAGCAAGCAGCGCTGCAATATGACCGCGATGCCCGCTTCACGGGTGAGACCAAGTATCCGCTGCACAAGATGATTTCCTTCGCGATCGATGCGATCACCAGCTTCTCGGTCGCGCCCTTGCGCATTGCCTCATGGATGGGCGTCTGCGCCGGGCTCGGCGCGATGCTGATGCTGGGATATGTGTTGGGCGCGTGGATCCTGGGCTATGCGATCAGCGGCTGGACCTCGACGCTGGCGATCATTCTCGTGCTTGGCTCCACCCAGCTGATGATCCTGGGGATCATGGGCGAATATCTGGGCCGGATGTATATGGAAGCCAAGCGGCGCCCGCTGTTCATCATCGATCAGGTCCATGGGGTGCGCGGCGCGCGCAGCAATGCCGTCCACCAGCTGCACGAAAGCATCAGGGAGCGCGTCAATGGGTGAAGTCCTCACCGTCTCCGGCTCCTCCCCCCTCAAGGATGCGGAATTCGATGCCGTCGCGCAGGATTACCGCGCCCAGCACGCACACTCGACCGGCGTTTCGGAAGATTCGCTGGATTATTTCGCGCGCTACAAGATCGAATATGTCCAGCAGCTGTGGCGCGAAAAGCGCCGCACTCCGCGCGTCATCATGGATTTCGGTGCCGGCATCGGCAACGCGCTCGCCCCAATGCACGCGGCTTTCCCTGAGGCCGAGATCATCGCGCTCGATGTTTCGCGCGCCAGCCTCGATCTCGTCGATGCACAGGCCATCCCGCACGTGCGCACGCTCGCCTATGATGGCCTGCATGTGCCGCTGCCCGATGCCAGCCTCGATTGCATCTTCATCGCCTGCGTGTTCCACCACATCCCGGCCGAACATCACATCGCACTGCTGAAGGAATTGCGCCGCGTGCTGCGTCCCGATGGCGTGCTGGTGCTGTTTGAGCACAATCCGCTCAATCCCCTCACCCGCCTTGCCGTTGCGCGCTGCGAGTTTGACCGGGATGCCGTGCTCATCGGCGCAGGCGAGATGCACCGCCGCCTGCGAGCTGGCGGCTTCATCCGCACGAAGCGCCAGTTCTGCCTGTTCTTCCCGCCAGTGCTCGCGCTGCTGCGTCCGCTGGAGCGGGTGCTGGGCTGGCTACCGCTGGGCGCGCAGTATCATCTGGTCGGCACCTGAATGGACGAGGGTTGAATGGACGAGGGTCCACCCTCTTCTGCGCCTGCCGGGCCGCCATCCCTATCCCTCCCCCCGATCGTCCGCTTCGCCATCACCGGCGTGGGCAATTCGGTGGTGGGCTTTGCGGTGCTGCTCCTCGCGCTGCGATTTGGCTTCAGCGACATTGCCGCCAACCTCACCGGTTTTGCCGCTGGGCTCCTGCTGGGCTTCATTGTCAATCGGCAATGGACCTTTGCGGTTGAGGGCCGGGTAAACCTTGGCGAGGTTCTGCGCTATCTGGCCGGTTTCGCGCTGGCCTGGTTGCTCAATATCGCGGTTGTGATGGCGGGGATCCGCGCGGGCCATGCCGGTTCGCCGCTGATTCACCTCGCCGGGATTGTCACGTATTCGCTGGCGTTCTTCTTCATTTCGCGCAGCTTCGTCTTCGCCCCCCGCCCCGCCGCTGCCGCTGCCACTCCAACCCAGGATCTGATGGGTGAATGCATCGTGGTGCCCGCCGCCGCGCTGCTGATGCTGGTGATGCGCCACCTGCCGCTGACGCACGATGTGATCTGGCAGCTATGGATCGCGCGCCAGATGCTTGGCGGTGTGGAGCTCTACAGCCAGATCAACGAGATCAACCCGCCGCTGTGGTTCTGGATGGCGATGCCGCTGCACCGTATCGCCGCTGCCCTTGCCCTGCCTGCGCCCACGATCCTCGTGTGGTTCATCGTCCTGCTGGCGCTGGCCTCAGCGCTGCTCGTCGGGCGCATCGGCCGCTTTGAGGGCCCGCGCGAACGCGCCTTCGCGATGACCGCCACTCTGATCATCGGCCTGTTCACTTCGCTGTATGATTTCGGCCAGCGCGAGCAGATCCTGCTGATCGGCGCCATCCCTTATGCCCTACTGATGGCCGCGCGCATCCGGGGGGAACGCCCGCCCATGGTGCTCGCACTCGCGATCGGACTGCTGGCCGCGCCCGGCTTTGCGCTCAAGCACTATTTCGTGATCGCGCCGCTTGGCCTCGAAGCGCTGCTGGTATGGCACATGCGCGCCGCATGGCGCCCACTTCGGCCCGAAACGCTGGCCCTCGCCGCCCTTGGCGGAGCCTATGCGCTTGCCGTCATCACGCTGGCGCCTGCGTTCCTCACGGTGATGGTGCCGATGGTAAAGGCCGCCTATTTCGGGTTCGAAACGCCGGTGTGGATGTGGTTCGACGAGCCGATCCAGGCCTTCTGGCTGCTCATACTTCTGGCCTTCGTCGCAGCCGGAGCGCACCGCAGCTTGCGCGCGCGGCCCGAATATCAGGTCTTTGCGCTGTGTGCGCTGGCCTTCCTTGCGGCCTATCTGCTGCAGCGCAAGGGCTGGCAATATCATGCGATCCCGGTCAGCGGGATGCTGCTGATGCTGCTCGCCAGCCTCGGCTTTGCCCACGGCCAGCGCCTCGCCGATCTCAGGGCGCGCCCGCTCGTCGGCCTGATCATCGCGATGTACCTAAGCTTCAGCTTCCTTGAACGCCCTTATGACAACGAGCGCGAACCGTTTATCGGGCGCTTTGTCGATCAGACCCCGGCAGGATCGGCAGTGCTGATCATGGCGAGCAATCCGATGTGGGGCTGGCCCGCAGTGGAGCATCGCCACCGCGTCTGGGCGAGTCGCTACGGCGCGCTGTGGATGCTGCCGGCCTTTGGCCGTGCCCGTACCGATCGCACCGAAACCGCAGCGCTCCTCGCTCTCCAGCAGACAGTGCGCCGGGAAAACTACACCGATATGATCTGCGCCGCGCCCGGCCTGATCCTGATCGAGAACAACGAGCCAAACTTCCTCACCCGGCCGATCAACTTCGATACTCTGGCGTTTTTCGCGCAGGACAAGCCGTTCGCAGACTATCTGACTGCAAACTACCGCCAGATCGATGATGGTTTCTATCTGCGTGCCTATTTGCGCACCACACCCATCCCCGCGCGGCGACCGGACGGCTGCCGCCCGGTCGTGCCCCCTTTCGGCACAGAGTGAAGCATTTGCCGCACCAGTTTAGGAAATCCTGAAGGTTTCGGCGGTATTCACCACGTATCGGAAGCTCGCACTGACCATTGCCGGTGCAACGCTTTCGCCATGAGAACAGGGATTTCTGCATGAGCGCATTTGGCCGCAAACCCGGAGCCAGTGGGGGCAGCACTGCAATGCGCCCGTCGTTCGGCGTGGCGCGTCCGATGAAATCGGGCGAAGGTTCGGCCGCGCCGGTTCCGGTGCCGATGGGAGGCGAGCAGTTCCCGCCGCTCCCGACCATGGATGGCGCCGATTCCGGTGCGAACAACAAGTCTGACGCGATGACTCGTCTGGCCGACCGCGCCAATGGCGTGGCCGAAGCCGGTTATCAGGCCGAAGGCTTCGAAGCCTCGGTCCACAAGATCAAGGAACAGGTGCTGCCGCGCCTGCTTGAACGCGTCGATCCCGAAGCGGCTGCCACGCTGACCAAGGAAGAGCTTTCCGAGGAATTCCGCCCGATCATCATGGAAGTGCTGGCTGAACTGAAGGTCACGCTCAACCGGCGCGAACAGTTCGCGCTGGAAAAGGTGCTGATCGACGAGCTGCTCGGTTTCGGCCCGCTGGAAGAACTGCTCAACGACCCCGAAATCTCGGATATCATGGTCAACGGGCCCGAACAGACCTACATCGAGAAGAAGGGCAAGCTGGTCATCGCGCCGATCCGGTTCCGTGATGAAAGCCACTTGTTCCAGATCGCCCAGCGCATCGTGAACCAGGTCGGCCGCCGTGTTGACCAGACCACGCCGCTGGCCGACGCCCGCCTCAAGGACGGCAGCCGCGTCAACGTGATCGTGCCGCCGCTCAGCCTGCGCGGCACTGCAATCTCGATTCGTAAATTCTCCGAGAAGCCGATCACGATCGACATGCTGCGCGATTTCGGCTCGATGTCGGACAAGATGGCCACCGCGCTCAAGATTGCCGGTGCCTGCCGCATGAACGTCGTCATCTCGGGCGGTACGGGCTCGGGCAAGACGACCATGCTCAACGCGCTTTCCAAGATGATTGATCCCGGCGAGCGCGTGCTGACCATCGAAGACGCGGCCGAACTGCGCCTGCAGCAGCCGCACTGGCTGCCGCTCGAAACCCGCCCGCCCAACCTTGAAGGCCAGGGCG
>JAIXYF010000079.1 GCA_027490345.1 Novosphingobium sp. | reverse complement strand
GACTTGCGTTTTCTGCCAGGGCGTGAGCGAGCGATACGTGCTGGCCAGCAGTTCGACCGATTTGCCCTCAAGCCGGCGGATCTCGGACGAGATATCAAGCGCGCCGGATTGCCCGTGCACCTGCGCAGTCTCGCGCAGTTCGGCGATGCGCGCTTCCAGCGCCGCGACCGGTTTTTCAAATTCAAGATAAGAGATCATGCGCGCCGCGCTAAGGCTGGCCGGAGCCAAGGTCAACCGCCGGGGCATTTTCCGGCAGGGGATTGTGCCGGGCCTCGCCCAGCGGATGGCGGGCATTGACCAGCGCCACGAGCCGCGCGGCATCGACATGGGTATAGATCTGGGTGGTCGCGATATCGGCGTGGCCCAACAGCGTTTGCAGCACACGCAGATCGGCCCCGCCCTCCAGCAAATGCGTGGCAAAGGCATGGCGCAGCACGTGCGGGCTAACCTTTTCCGGATCGAGCCCGGCCCGCAGCGCCAGATCGCGCAGCAACTGGAACAGGCGCACGCGCGTCAGGTGGCCTCCAGAAGGGCTGGGAAACACCCAGCGCCCGCCCCGGGGCCGCCCCTGGGACCGTAAGGCCAGCCAGCGCGAAAGCGCCGCGCCTGCCCTTGCGCTGACCGGAACCATGCGCTGCTGGCCGCCCTTGCCGGTGATCATCAGAAGCGGCGCATCGCGCGGAACTGCCGACAGCGGCAGCGAGACCAGTTCGCTGGCGCGCAGGCCCGAGCCATAAAGCAGTTCAAGCAAGGCCAGCAGGCGCGCGCCCGCACCCGATGCCGTCCCCGCTGCCGCCTGCTCCTCTGCGCAGGCAAACAGCGCCGCAATCTCATTGTGCCCGAGCAGGCGCGGCAGCGGGCGGCGGGTGCGCGGGCGGGGCAGCGCGGCGGAAGGATCGTCGGCGCGCAGGCCCTCGTCAGCAAGGAAGCCATAGAACTGGCGCAGCGCAGAGGCTTTTCGCGCAAGGCTAGAAGGGGCCAGATCGCGCCAAGCCTCGGCAAGGCGGGCCAGCGCCGCGCTATCTGCTGCCAACAGATCGCCGATTTCCTCACGCGCGGATTTAAGATCGCGGCCATAGGCGGCGATCGTGTTGGCCGCCGCCCCGCGCTCGGCTGCAAGCATGGCAAGAAAAGCAGCGACCGGATCGCTCACCCTGATCAGACCCGCGCCACGGCCTCCGCCGCGATCATTCGCGCCTCGCCCTCCAGCCCGGCGCGGCGCAGCGCAGCCACGATGTGATAGAGGTGCAGCGGGGTCATCTTGTCCCACCCGCTGCCCTGCATCCCGAACCCGGCCAGCAGCGCGACCAGCACCGGGTTGTCCGAAGCGGCCGCCGCATTGATAGCGCGCGTCCAGCGGGTTTCGCGGTTCAGATCGAGCTTGAGGTCTTCGGCAAAGCGGCGCGCGGTGCCAGGATCGACCCGGCCCAGCCCCATCAGCCCGGCCAGCAGAAAGCGCGAGCGCAGCGCGCCGGTGCTCGTATCGCCGGATTGAAACGTGTCTAGCGCATCGGCGCTGATCGCAGCCGGTTTGGCAGGCGCGGACAAGGCAATCAGCGCCCAGGCCTCACTCCCCACGGGCACGGCACTTGCCCAGCGCAGCGCATTGCGGTCCAGCCCGGCAGTGAGCATCGAGGCGATCAGGGCCTTGGCATCGTCCGCCAGCGCGGCATCGGGATTGACGCGGGCAGCGGCATAAGCCGTGAGTACGAGGCGCGAATAAGCCCGGTCCGGATCGCTGGCATCGCCCCACAGGCGGCGGATCGCGGTCAGCCGGTCAGCCACGCTGGCGGCCAGATAGGCGCTGCGCAGCGTATCAGCGAGCGGGCCCCAGGTGCCGTCCGGTTCGGCCAGCGCATGGATCTCGCTGTAGAGATCAACCATCGCACTGGCTGAAAAAATACCGCGCTCGGCGGCGATGTCTGCGGCGGCCGCGCGCGCGCCCAGCGGCAGCATCGGCGCGCGCACCGCCAGCACCGCATAGGCCGCGCCCGCCTGCTTGCGCAGGGCCTCGGGCGGTTCGAGCCCGGTGGCCAGCGCAAGGCCGGTGCGCCAGGGGGTGAGGCTATCCACTCCGCCCCATTCGATCTTGACCGCGCGGCGACCCTGCGATGCCGCCCCGGCAAATTTCTGCGCCAGCAGGATATCGATCTTGGCCGCCGTGCCCTTGCGCATCGCCTGATCCAGCACGGCGAGCGCCGGTGCGCCTTCACCGCCGGTGAAGGCGGTGCAGATCGCGCGGGTCAGGGTCCAGTCCCAGCCGGGGCGGCTTGCGGCCGTGAGCGCTGTGATCGGGCACAGGCCCACCGGATCGGCAGCGGCAAGATAGCTCGCCATTGCCGCATCTTCGAGCGCGGGGGTATAGAAGCCGCTGTCGATTTCCTGCACCATGGCGCGGGCTGCATCGACTTCGCCCATCCGCAGCAGCACTCCGGCGCGCAGGGCGGCCCAGTCCGCACCGTTCATGCCTACCGGCGTATCCAGCCGGCTGGCCAAAGCACGGCGCAGCAGGATATGCCCCCAGCGCGAGACGACTTCGCCGCGCATCCCGCCAAGCAGGCCCGCCACATAGGGGCCATTGAGATAATGGCTCGAAACCGAGGGAAAACCGCCATCGGCCGCATCGAAGAAGCCGACCCGGGAAAGGCTGCGCTGGGCCTGCGGGGGAATATCGGCCTTGGGCTTGGCGCTGGCGATCAGCGCATCGATCAGCGCCGGATCGATGCCAGCCAACCCTGATCCGGCCAACCCTGATCCTGCCAGCCCTGACCCCGAAATCCCGGCGTCGCCACCCCGTCCATTCGCCGCAGGAACCGGTTCGGATGAGCCGGGCACAGGCTGGACTTGCGGCACGGCAACCACTTGCGGGGCTGCACCGCCAGCGGGCCGCTGCACGGTCACGGCGCTCTGCGCCCCGCTCGCCGCCGGGGCCCGTGTCGATGCCGGGCTGGCAGAAGCCGAAGAACGCGGCGGGGTCTGGGGTTTGCGCGGCGGCGGGGCGGGCTTGTCGTCAAAACCGGGCGGCAGCAGCGATTCCTGCGCCGTCACCGCGATGCCTGAAAGCGCTGCGATCCCGGTCAGCGCCAGCAAGGCAAGCCGGGCGATGCGCGCCTTATGAACGAGGCGAGGGTTCACTGGCCCACCTTCACCGGCGCTGGCACCGGTGTCTCAATTGGCGTCTCGATCCAGCGCACCGGCTGGTTGTCTCCCATCACCCAAGCCCCAACGACTGCCCCAGCCAATATCATCGCCCCTATCACCAGTGCAACGAGGCCGAGATTGGCCCGAATTCGCGCTTTCACCGCTATCGCTCCTGCAGCCATGCGCCCGGCCCGCTGACGGGGGTGGCCACGGCTCTTGCAATGGCCCTAGCGCAACTATAGGCGGCGCGGCAATGGAGCACGATGATCCTGCCTTCTCCCCTGCCGCGATCCAGCGCCTTTCCGCGCGGATCGATAGGCCGATCGTGCTCGTGGGCATGATGGGCGTGGGCAAGACCACCGTGGGGCGCAAGCTGGCGCTCATGCTCGGCTGGCCGTTCTGCGATGCCGATGAGGAGATCGAGAAGGCGGCGCAGCTTTCGATCCCGGAAATCTTCGCCCAGTTTGGCGAGCCCTATTTCCGCAGCGGCGAGCGGCGCGTGATCGCGCGGCTGGTGGGCGAGGACGGCGCGCCCGAGCGGCGCGTGCTCGCCACGGGCGGCGGTGCTTTTGCCGATCCCGAAACGCGCGCGCTCATCTTGCAGCGTGCCATCGCCGTGTGGCTTGACAGCGATATCGACACGCTGGTGGCGCGCGTCGGGCGCAAGGACAACCGCCCGCTGCTGCGCACCGGCAACCCGCGCGAGATCCTGACCCGGCTGAAGGCGGAGCGCGGGGCGGCTTATGCACAGGCGCCGATCCACATAACCAGCGGCAACCAACCGCATCAGGCGACCGCCATCGCCATTCTGAAGGCTATCGACGCATGGCTGTGATCCCCGTCAACATTGCCGGCGCGCCTTATGAGGTGCGGATCGAGGCCGGGCTGCTGGCTGAAGCGGGCAAGCATTGCCGCCCGTTCCTTCGCGGCAGCAAGGTGGCGGTAATCACGGACGCGCGCGTTGCCGCGGCCTGGCGCGAACCGGTTGCCGCCTCGCTGGCCGCCGAAGGGATTGCCAGCGAATGCCTGGTGCTGCCGCCGGGCGAAAACACCAAGAGCTGGGAATACCT
>JAIXYF010000335.1 GCA_027490345.1 Novosphingobium sp. | reverse complement strand
TCCCTCTAAGCGCCCGGCGTTCCTGTTTGCCGGAAAGTCTGCCGTGACTGATCTGATCCTGCCTGCCTTCAACACCTCGCATGCGCTTGCCGGTCCTGCGCCAAAGGTCGAAGCCGGATCGCATACCCGCGCGGTGCGCGGCGATCTGGCGCATGTGCGCTATGCCGGGCAAGTGTTCGTCTCGCACTATGCTGTGCCGATGCCGCGCACGGTGGCGGCTTCTGTCGGGGCGGGCGGCGCAAGCCTCCACATCGCCGCGCGCGCGGATGCCGAAGTGGTCGGCACGATTGCGGCGGGTGAGACGTTCAACCTGCTCGATGCCGCAGGCGGCTGGGCCTGGGGGCAGCATGGCGAGCACGGCCTCGTTGGTTATCTGCCGCTGACGGCGCTGGAACCATGACCACACAGGTTTTCATCGACGGCGCGGCGGGCACCACCGGCCTTGAAATCGCCGACCGGCTGGCGGGACGCGCCGAGTTCAGCCTGATCGCGCTGAGCGATGCCGAGCGCAAGGACGCGATGGCCCGCGCCGAGGCGCTGAATGCGGCCGATGTGGCGATCCTGTGCCTGCCCGATGATGCCGCGCGCGAGGCGGTTTCGCTGATCGCCAATGAGCGCACCCGCGTGATCGATGCGTCCACTGCATACCGCGTGGCGCCGGGCTGGACCTATGGCTTCCCCGAAATCATGGGCCGTGATGCCGTGGCAGCGGCGAAGCGCGTGTCCAATCCGGGCTGCTATCCCACTGGTTTCCTCGGCCTGCTCGTGCCGTTGCTGCGCGCCGGGCTGCTTCCCGCTGACTGGCCTTATACGGTCAATGCCGTTTCGGGCTATTCGGGCGGCGGCAAGGCGCTGATCGCGCGGTTCGAGGACGATACCGACATTGCGTTTCGCGCTTACGGCCTTGGCCTTGGCCACAAGCACGTGGCGGAAATGCAGGCCCATGCCGGGCTTGCCCATGCCCCGATCTTTGCCCCGGCGGTGATTCCGGCGCATCGCGGCATGGTGGTGGACGTGCCGCTGCCGCTGGCCGCGATGCCCGGTGCGGCGGCGCCTGATGCGCTGCGCGGTGCCTTGCACGCGTTCTACGCAGACAGCGCGCTGGTGCGTGTGCACGATGGCGTGCCGGACGAGCTGCTCCTGCGCCGCTCGGATGCGCCGCGCGATGGGCTTGATCTCTATGTGTTCGGCAGCGCGGATGGGACGCAGGCGCGGCTTGTCGCTCTGCTCGACAATCTCGGCAAGGGCGCCAGCGGGGCAGCGGTGCAGACCCTCAACCTGATGAGCGGCCTGCCGGAAACAGCAGGGCTGCGTCTCTGATGTGGCCTAAACCTGATCCGGTGCTGCCGGGGCAGGAAAGCGTGTGGGACTATCCGCGCCCCGCCGTGGCGCGTGCGTGCACCGCGCATGTCGTGATCGAGCATCGCGGGCAGATCATCGCCGATACCCGCCGCGCGGTACAGACGCTCGAAACCAGCCATCCGCCCAGCTATTATATCCACCCCGACGATATCGCGCCGGGCGTGCTGCGCCGCGCGGCAGGCTCCTCGCTGTGCGAATGGAAAGGCGCGGCGGTCTATTGGGATGTGGTGGCGGGCGGCGAAGTTCTGCCCCATGTCGGCTGGAGCTATCCCGGCCCGACCCGCACGTTCCTTGCGCTCAAGGACCATGTCGCGTTCTATGCCGCGCCGTTTGACCGGTGCAGCGTGGACGGTGAAACCGTGGTGCCGCAGCCGGGCGAGTTCTATGGCGGATGGATCACCAGCGCGGTTGCCGGGCCGTTCAAGGGCGGACCCGGCAGCCGAGGCTGGTAGGGCGGCTTACTTCGCCGGGGCCAGATCGAGCGCCGGTTTCTCTGCGCCGGGCAGGTTGCCGCCCATGATCTTGGCTAGCGTCGGCGCAATCGCGCGCATGTCGATCTCTCCCAGCTTGCGGGCCTTGGCCACGCCCTTGCCCATCACCATGAACGTGGAGCGCATTTCGGGCGCTGCGGGGTGATACCCGTGCATGCCCTTGCTGGGCGAAGGCAGCACCAGCGGCAGAGCGGCGCTGACGAAGGGCGCGGCCACGGCGCCCAGCTTGAGGTTCACATAGAAGCTGGCATCCGGGTTGCCGCCCGCGGCCACGGTTTCGGCAGCGCTGAGCACGGCCGCGAACTTTGCGGCAGGATCGGCGGCCAGCTTGTCGAGCACGGCCTTGACCTTGGCCTGCAGCGCCGCATCATCGGGCCGCGCCAGCCGGATCGCGAACGAGCCGCCCGAGGCCCACGGGGTAGCCTCTGCCGCGGTAATCTTGCCTTCCGCGTTCACCGTGACGAGCCCGGCATCGATGAACGGGCGGTAGAGATTGATCACGGTATCGACGGGCGCGAAACCATGGTCGCTGACCAGCGCGATCACCGCATCAGGATGCGCTTTGAGTTCGGCGGCAACGAGATCGCCGACCAGCCCGTCGATCGTTTCCAGCACGGCATGGGATTCGGCAGAGCCGGGGCCAGTTTCGTGCTGGGTGTGATCCAGCGCGGTGAGATAGGCGGTCATGAAGCCGGGCTTGTGCTTCGCGATCAGCGCTGCGCCAAATTTTGCGCGGATCACATCGGCGGGCAGGTCTTCGGCTTTGCCATCGGCATAAGGTACCCCGGCGGCGGCTTCGAGATCCTGCGTGAGGCCGGGGGTGGAAAGGGCGTCGAGCAGCTTGCGGTCATCGCTGTGGCCGGTGATCCACATCTGCGGCACGTTCCACGTCACGTTCTTCGCGCCCACCGAAACCGGCCAATGGACATTGGCCGTGGTGAGCCCAGCATCGCGCGCGGCATCCCACAAAGTGCGGGCCTTGCCGTCCGAGGCATACCAGAACCAGCCGCCCCGGTTGATCTGCAGGGGATCATAGGTCGTGTTGCCCACGATGCCATGCTTGGCCGGCGAAACGCCGGTGATCAGCGTGGTGTGGCTGGGATAGGTGAGCGTTGGCAGCACGCCGACGACGCCCGTTGCATAAGTGCCCTCGGCCAGAAACCGCCGCAGATTGGGCACTTTGAGGCCGCGCACCTCGGCGTCCTGCACATCGGCGGGCCGCAGCCCGTCGATGGAAATCAGCAAGACGGGAGCGGCGCGCGCTTCCCCGGCCAGAGCACTGCCAGAGGCGGCAGCGAAAAGTGCAAGGGGAAGCGCGCGGCGCATCATCAGAAGCCTACTTTCACGGTTGCAAAGACCTGGCGCGGGGCACCGGCGAGCAGCGTCTGGTTGTCACCGCTGTTGCCGAAGCCGTTGGAGCCGATCGTGGCGACATAGGAATTGTCGAACAGGTTGGTCGCGTTGATCTGCAGTTCCACCGGCTTTCTCATCCCCACGTCAAAGCGATAGCCCAGCGTCGCATCCACCAGCGCACGGCGGGGGACCGAACGATCGTTGGTGTAGGTGAAGTACCGCTTCGACATGAAGTCAACCCCGACGCGGCCATAGATCGGCCCCTGATCGTAGGACACTTCGCCGTGGATCAGGTGCTTGGGGCTATCGGTCACCGTCTTGCCCGCAGTCGGGATCGTGGTCACCACGTCGTTGCCCTGCGCGTCCTTGGTGCGGATCACCACGTCGTTGCGGTAGGTGTTATCGTTGTAGCTATACGAAGCCAGCGCCGACCAGCCGCGGCCGAAGCGCAGCTCGCCGCTCGCCTCGATACCGGCCGAGCGCACGCCGCCCACGTTCTGCAGTGCATTGGCCGCACCCACGATGCCCACCGAAGTCGGGATCGCCAACAGGCGGTTGCGGAAGTTGACGAGGTAGCCCGCGAGCACGCCGTTGAAGATGCCGCTGGTGTAGCGCACGCCGGCTTCATACGTGTCCGACTGTTCGGGCTTCAGGAACGGCTTGATCGCATCGAAGCCGACCTGACTCGACGAGAACGGACCTGCCGTGGTGGCCGAAACGAACGCGCGCGTCACTTGCGTGAAGCCCGCAAACGCTTCGATCTCGGGCGTGAACTTGTAGCTTGCGCCCACGTGCGGCTGGAACCAGTCCTTGGTCGAAAGCGTGCCCGCCGTGCGGCCGCCCGCAACGATCGGCGTGGCGCGGTTGTCCACCTTGAAGCCCTTCCAGCCGAGGCTGATCTTGGCATCGCCCAGCTTGATCTCGTCCTCGACGTAGTACTGGAAGGTCTTGGTATTGAAATCGACATCCCACTGCGTGAAGAACGGATCGCGCTGGAATTTCAGGTGATCGCGGCCCGGATTGGTGCGGCTGGCATAGGCATAAAAGCGCCGTGCCTGGTTGAAATCGTTGTTTTCATACCAGCCGCCCACGGTCAGGGTGTTGATGCCCAGTTCGGCCTTAACGCTGGCGAACAGGCCCTTGCGGTTGATTTCATACTCGGTGGTGCGCAGCGCCATCGGCACGCCGGTCGGGCTGTTGACATAAGGCGAACCCCAGGTGCCCTGGCCTTCGTTGTGGTGCAGATAGGTGCGCGCCTTCAGCATGACGTTCGGGGCCAGATCAGCGAGCAGGCCGACCGAAGCCAAGGTATCGCGGCGCAGGCCCGATGCGTCATAATAGGCATCGTCTGCGGTGCGGATCGGCGCGGGATAAGTCCTGCCAGCGGCCGGATTGAGCGGGGTGGTGCCGGTGTCGCCGCGATTGGCGGCAATATCGGCAACCTGCACGGCCAGTGCATACTTGCTCGGCCCGAAGTTGTCCCAATCATAGCCGAGGCGGTTGATCTGATCGAGGCTGAGATCCTGATAGTCCTGCTCGGCGCGGTCCGAATAGCTGAACGTGCCATCAAGCGTGACCGAACCCAGCGGCACCACGCCCTTGGCGTTCACATTGAGCTGGCGCTGCTTGCCTTCGCCCTTCCACTTGTCGGTGGTGGCATAGACAACCGAGGCGAAAGCGCGCGCGCCATCACGGCTGCCGATCCCGCCGCGCAGGAACCCGCGCCAGGTGTTG
>JAIXYF010000148.1 GCA_027490345.1 Novosphingobium sp. | reverse complement strand
CCCGCTCACCATGGTCAACGAATACAACGTGAACCAGCTGGGCCTTGCCTGGTATGCCGATATGGATACGGCGCGCGGGCAGGAAGCCACGCCTCTGGTGCATGATGGCGTGCTCTATGTCACCACTGCCTGGTCAATGGTGAAGGCCTATGACGCGCAGACCGGCAAGCCGCTGTGGTCCTATGATCCCAAGGTGCCGCGCTCCACGCTGTATCGCGCCTGCTGCGATGCGGTGAACCGTGGCGTTGCCCTTTATGGTGACAAGCTGTTCGTGGCCGCGCTCGATGGCCGCCTGCTGGCGCTGGATCAGAAGACCGGCAAGCTTCTGTGGGAAAAGGTCACGGTTCCCAACCAGACCGATTACACGATCACCGGCGCGCCGCGCATCGTGAAGGGCCGTGTGCTGATCGGCGCAGCAGGCTCCGAATATCAGGCGCGCGGCTATATCGCGGCCTATGACACCGATACGGGCAAGGAAGTGTGGCGGTTCAATACCGTGCCGGGCAATCCGGCCAAGGGATTCGGCAAGGAAGGCCTCAACAAGGCCGCGCACGAAGCGGCAGCCAAGACCTGGGGCAACAAGTGGTGGGAGCTCGGCGGCGGCGGCACCGTCTGGGATTCGATCACCTATGATCCCGAAACCAACCTTGTGCTGTTTGGCACCGGCAACGCCGAACCATGGAACCCGGCAGCCAACGGGCGCGAGGGCGATAGCCTCTACACCTCCTCGATCGTGGCGGTGAACGCCGATACCGGGCAATATGCTTGGCACTTCCAGGAAACGCCGGAAGATCGCTGGGACTTCGATTCGGACCAGCAGATCACGATTGCCGACATCATGATCGGCGGCGAGAAGCGCCACGTGGCCCTGCACGCGCCCAAGAATGGCCATGTCTATGTGCTCGACGCGAAGACCGGCAAGTTCCTCTCGGGCACCCCTTGGGTTCCGGTGAACTGGGCCACCGGGATGGATCCCGTGACCGGCCGCCCCGTCATCAACCCCGATGCGCGCTATGAAAAGACCGGCAAGCCATTCATCAGCCTGCCCGGCGCAGTGGGCGCGCACAGCTGGCAGCCGCAGAGCTACAGCCCCAAGACCGGCCTGCTCTATATCCCCACCAACCTTGCCGCCTATCCCTATGCAGCGGCCAAGGACTGGAAGCCGGGTGCGTTCGGGTGGTCGATCGGGCTTGATGGCTATGCCGTGGCGATGCCTGCCAACCTCGAAGTTCAGGCAGGGGCCAAGGCCGCAACGACCGGGCAGCTCGTGGCTTGGGACGTGGTGAACAAGAAGGCGGCGTGGAAGGTCGATTACACCGGACCTTCGAACGGCGGCGTGCTTTCGACAGCGGGCAACCTCGTGTTCCAGGGCACTTCGGGCGGCGAGTTCGTGGCCTATACCGCTGACAAGGGCGAGAAGCTGTGGTCGTTCCCGGCGCAGAGCGGGATCATCGCGGCGCCGATGACCTATGCCATCGGCGGCGAACAGTATGTCGCCATTCTCGTCGGCTGGGGCGGGGTGTGGGACGTGGCGACCGGTGTGCTGGCCAACAAGGGCGGCGCCGGGCGCAACATCAGCCGCCTGCTGGTGTTCAAGCTGGGGGCCAAGGGGCAGCTGCCCGCGCCGCCGCCGATGAACCAGATGGTGCTCGATCCGCCGCCCTTCAGCGGCACGCAGGCGCAGGCGACCAAGGGCGGGCAGCTCTATGGCCGTTATTGCGCGATGTGCCACGGGGATGCGGGCATTTCGGGCAGCCTCAACCCCGATCTGCGCCACTCCGGCGTAATTGCCTCGGCCGAAGCGATGAAGGCCATCGTGATCGGCGGGCAGCTGCACGAGATGGGCATGGTTTCGTTCAAGGCAGCGCTGAAACCGGCTGATGCCGAAGCGATTCGCATGTATCTCATCAAGCGGGCCAACGAAGATAAAGCGCTGGCATCACGCTGAGAGAATGCTATACCTTAGAACAATCGAACGACGACGGAGAGACTCATGACCACACTCTACCCCAATCTGATCGACGGCGAACTCGTTACCACAGCGACGTCGCTCGACGTGGTGAACCCGGCAAACGAGCAGGTAATCGGCCAGGTTCCGGCCTGCGGCGCTGCCGAGCTCGACCGCGCCGTTGCGGCGGCCCGCCGCGCATTCAAGACCTGGTCGAAGACCCCGGTCGATGATCGCCGCGTGGTGATCCAGAAGATGGCCGCCGCGATCGACGCCAACTTCGAAGAGCTTTACCGCCTCCTCACCGCCGAACAGGGCAAGCCGCACCAGCAGGCCCAGTTCGAAATCGGTGGCTGCTCGGCGATGATGAACGCCCAGTCGACGCTGACGCTGGAAGAGACGATCAACGAGGACAGCGACGAGCGCCTCAGCCGCACGCGCCGCGTGCCGGTCGGCGTTGTCGGCGGCATCGGGCCGTGGAACTTCCCGGTGCTGATGGCCGTTCAGAAGATCGCCCCGGCGATTCTCTCGGGCTGCACCATCGTGCTCAAGCCTTCGCCGTTCACTCCGCTGACCACGCTCAAGTTTGCCGAGCTGATCAAGGACATCGTGCCCGCAGGCGTGGTCAACATCATCACCGGCGAAGATGCGCTCGGCCCGATGATCACCGCGCACCCGGATATCGACAAGATCACCTTCACCGGCTCGACCGCGACCGGCAAGAAGATCATGGAAGGCGCTTCGAAGGACCTCAAGCGCATCACGCTCGAACTCGGCGGCAATGACGCTTCGATCGTGCTGCCCGATGCCGATGTGGCCAAGGTTGCCGAACAGCTGTTCTGGTCGAGCTTCACCAACGCGGGCCAGATCTGCGTCGCGGCCAAGCGCATCTACATCCACGAAGACATCTACGACGAGCTG
>JAIXYF010000097.1 GCA_027490345.1 Novosphingobium sp. | reverse complement strand
GCAATCCTGCCTGCTGACAGCCGCCAGATCCGACCGCTAGGCATTCAGATGGCGATCATGTGCGCGCTCGGCTGTCTTGCAGCTCTGGCTGCCCAGGCAGGGTTTCGGGCCGCTGACACCTGGACCACGGATTTGAAAAGCGCGATCACCGTCATGGTTGAAGAACCGCGCGACGAGACTGCACTGCTGCGCGCGACGTCACTGGTGCGCGAAGTCGAAGGCGTGACCAGCGCTGAACCCATGTCGCGCGACAAAGCCAAGCGCCTGTTGCGCAATTATGGCGCCAATCTCGGCCCGCTGCTCGACGAATTGCCCTTGCCGCGCTTGATCGAGGTTGGTCTTGCAAGCAATGACGGCAACCAGCAAGCGGCCATTGAGGCAACGTTGAAGCAAGGCGGCTTTCAGGCCTCGGTTGATGATCACAGCCGGTATGCAGGCGAAATCCTGCGCACCAGTACCGCCTTGCGGGCGCTTGCCCTTGCGGCTTTGTTCTTTCTGGTCGTTGCAGCGCTTGCCTCTATTGGCTTTGGCGCTCGCGCGGCACTGCAAACCCGGCGCGAGGCAGTGGAGATCATGCATCTTGTAGGGGCCGAAGATGCATTTGTCGCCGATGAAGTTCAGGCACGCTTCATGCGGCTGGGGTTTGTCGCTGGCATCATTGGCGCGATCGGGGCTGGCGTCCTCGGTTATGGTGGGGTCTGGCTGATGTCGCTGGGTGCCACCAATCTGACCAAAGGTACTGCCTTGATTGGCGCGGGAGATATCTGGATCCTGTTGATTGCTCCTTTCATCACCGGCGGCGCCAGTGCTGTTGCAGCCCGGCTGGCAGCACGGGAAACCCTCAAGGAGTTGGTGTGACTGCAGCCAAACTGGCCACCGCGATCAGCCGCGCGATCCTGCTATCAGGTATGGCAGCGGTGATTTTTGTGATGGCCGACTTCATGCGGTTTGCTGACAGCGCCGTGGTTTCTGGCCCGGCAGACCAAGCCGCTTATAGTGACGGCATTGTTGTCTTCACAGGCCGCTCTGATACTCGGGTCCGTACAGGCGTTGCCCTGCTTGAGGAAGGCCGCGGCCAGCGCCTGTTGATTTCTGGCGTCAATGACAGTGTGCGGCCCAGCGAATTGCGCAAGATCGCTGGCGGCAGTCTGCGTATCTGGGAATGCTGCATCGAACTCGGGCGCGATGCGCGCGACACGCGAGGCAATGCGCGTGAGCTGCGTGGATGGATTGAACGCTATCCAGCTGAATCGATTACGCTGGTCACCGAGAATTTCCATATGGAGCGCGCCAGGCTGGAAGTTGCAGCCCTGATGCCGGACTTGAAGGTTACTCCCTGGCCGGTTGCCCAGCCGCCATTTACAAGCAGCGCGTGGTGGAACAATGGTGCGGCCTTCAAGGCGCTGGCGCAGGAATACACTGCACTGATGGCCGCCAGGCTAAGGCTTTTCCTGCGTATCGATCTGAAAGAAGGGGTCTGAACACATGTTGATGATCCGCTCGCTTCTGTTTGTTGTGTGGCTCTATGCCGCGATTGCCGTGATTGGAATCGTTTGCGGAATCGTAGCCCTCTTTGATCCGCGCTGGGTTTACGTTGGGGCCAGATGCTGGGCGCGCACCACCATGTTCGGGGCTCGCTGGATCTGTGGGATTCGCTGGCAGCTTGAGGGCGCAGAACTGCTGCCAGACTATCCGGTTCTGGTCGCATCCAAGCACCACAGCATGCTGGATGTGATTGTGCCTTTCCTATTTTTTGACCGGCCAAGCTTTGTCTTGAAGCAGGAGCTCCTCGCCATGCCCGTGTTTGGCTGGTATGCGCGCCGGATCGGCATTGCGATTGATCGGGACGGTGCGATGAGCGCGCTCCGGAAAATGGTGAGTGAAGCCAAGGAGCGCACCGCCTTGGGCAGCTCGATCATTATCTACCCCGAAGGCACGCGTCAGAATGTTGGCGCACCTCCAGACGACGAGCCCGGTGTGGCGGCAATTTACGGCATGATCGGGCTAGACTGCCTGCCAATTGCCCATAATGGCGGCTTGTGCTGGCCGGCACATGGGCTGCTGCGCAAGCCCGGCGTTGTTACCTTCAAGATCCTGCCGATGATCCCGAAGGGAATGAAGCGCCCGGAATTCATGGCCGAGCTTGAAGCACGGATTGAAACCGCAACCGGGGCATTGATTGCCAACCCGCCAGAAGCCGCCAAGCCTGGAAGCCACTGACCGATGAGCAATACAAAACCCGGTTTCGGCAGCCGCCGCAATCTGATCCTGATATGGGCCTTCGCCGCTTTGGTCGCCGTGGGTTACACAATCTATTGGGCTGTGGTCGCCAATCAGATTGAGAAGACCGTTCAGGCAGCCGTTTCCAGCACGCGCGGCGTCGTCGTCGAAGAGATCGGGATCAAAGGCTGGCCCTACCGTCACACTTTGGTGCTGACAAATCCAAGCTATGAAAACGCCGACGGACTGGCGGTCGCTGCCAGGGACATCCAGCTCACCGCCAGCGGGTTTGACCCTTATGTCTGGATGCTGGACCATGTGACGGCCCCGGTCCTTGGTCTGCCCGGTGGCCCACGCCGGACCATCACCACGACCGATTTGCGCGCCAGCGTCAGGCTATCAAGCACAGGTCTCAAGCGCGTCTCCATAACCCTTGCCAAGGCTGAAGCCGCGGGTGTCCGGCCTGACGACAAAGGCTGGGCGATTGGACAGAGCGCAGCCCATCTGTTGGCCGATCAGGCTGCAGCTGACCGCTTCGGGCTTTCGCTCGAAGCGTCGAACCTGCGCCTGACGCAAGAGCCTTCCGGGCCGGCCATGATCTTGGGCGACACCATCAACCAGCTGATCGTGCGCGGCCCGATCTCCCAAGCTGGCAGCTTTGCCACTTCGCTCAAAGACTGGCAACAGAAAGATGGGCGCTTTGACATTATGGTTGGCGACCTTACCTGGGGCCCACTGCAGCTGCGCAACACCACAGGCACACTCCAGCCAGATCCACAGGGCCGCTGGCAGGGCGCACTGGCTACGACGGGTGCGCTGGTGCCCCAAGGCGTGGGCTTTGAGGGATTGAGCCGTTCTGTGGACGCGTCCATCAAAGACGGGCTGGTCAGCGCTTATGGTCTGCCGCTTCTGACACTCCCAGATGCATTTTAAGGCCCTGGCCATCAGTGTTCTGCATTGACTCTGGCCGGTCGTGACGGTAGCAGCGCCGCTCGCACATTGACCCTCCATGCGTTTGACGCGTGACGGGTCGTTTTAGTTTGTCCGGCTTCCGGGATTGATGTGATCGCAGGCACGCGTCTGCACTAGCGTCGGATCGGGACCAAATATTGGGATACAGCGCGATGTTCGCGGTGATCAAAACGGGCGGCAAGCAGTATAAAGTCGCTCAAGGCGACAAGCTTGTTGTCGAAAAACTGACCGGTGAAGCCGGCTCTTCCGTAACCTTCGACCAGGTTCTGATGGTCGGTGGCGACGACGGTGTTACCGTTGGCGCACCCATGGTTGAAGGCATGACCGTGACCGGCACGGTTGTTGACACCCGCAAGGGCGACAAGGTGATGGTGGTCAAGAAGATCCGCCGCAACACCTACCGCCGCCGCAACG
>JAIXYF010000408.1 GCA_027490345.1 Novosphingobium sp. | reverse complement strand
GCGCTTCGCACGCCCGATGATACGATCGTGTTCGTGACCACACCGGAGCGCGAGACGATCCAGCAGGACCAGAAGGACTGCATGGGCTGCCTTTCGCATTGCGGCTTTTCGGCGTGGAAGGATCACGACGATTTCACCACCGGGCGGCTGGCCGATCCGCGCAGCTTCTGCATCCAGAAGACCTTGCAGGAGATCGCGCATGGCGGGCCGGTGGACGAGAACCTGATGTTCGCGGGCCATTCAGCCTATCGGTTCAAGCAGGATCCGTTCTATTCCAACAACTTCACCCCCACTGTGAAGCAACTGGTGGACCGTATCCTGACCGGCGACTGAGTGCGTGGCGGCACCGGTCGACGCACCTTCGGACGCGGCGTCGGTCAAACCCCCGCCGCGCTGGCGCTGGGCGCTAGAATTTCTGGCCTTGCCCAAGATCCATTTGGCGCCGTTGCGCGCGCCGGTGGTCGTGCCTCCCTTCGGCAAGGGACGCGGGGTGCTCGTCATCCCCGGCCTGCTATCGTCTGATCGGGCCACGGCGCTGCTGCGCGCCTCACTCACTCGCGCCGAGTTTGTGGTGGAAGGCTGGGGGCAGGGGATCAACACCGGCGCGCGGCCCGATGAAATCACCCGGCTGGAAGCGCGGCTCTGTGCGCTGGCGCAGCGGTGCGGCGAGCCGGTGGTGCTGATCGGCTGGAGCCTCGGCGGTCTTTATGCGCGCGTGCTGGCGCAGCGCCATCCCGAGGCCTGCCGGCTGGTCATCACGCTGGGTGCGCCCTTTTCCGGCGATCGACGCGCGAACAATGCTTGGCGCGTCTATGAAGCGCTCAACGATCACACGGTCGATGCCGTTCCGTTTGCCGAAGACCCGGCCGTCAAGCCTCCGGTGCGCACGGTTGCGGTATGGTCGCGGCGCGACGGGATCGTTGCCCCACAATCGGCAGCGGGCGCTGAGGGGCAGGCGGACCGGCGCATCGAAGTGCCGTTCAAGCACTTCGAAATGGCCAGCGCAAAGCCCGCCGTGCAGCGGCTGCTGGCGATCCTGCGTGATGAACTGGGCGAGCCTTGATCCGCCAGCGGCAAGCGGCCAATGTCTGCCTGTGCGGATCGGAAGGATGAGGGCAGGCGTGGCAAGACAGACGGTGTTCGCGGCAGCAGCCGGGGTGATGGCCCTTGCGGTGCAACCGGCCATGGTGGCAGCGCAGCCGCCCATTGCCATGAGCGAGGCCGAAAGCGCGGCGCCTGCTGTGCCGCCGCTGCTTTCCGCGCGTGAACGGGCTGAAACCGAAAACCGCATTCTGGCGCAGCGGCTTGAAACCGTGATCCCGGCGATCATGCGCGCCGAAGGGATCGATCTGTGGCTGCTGGTGGCGCGCGAGTATTTCGAGGAGCCGGTGGTCGCCTCGATGCTCGACGCCGAGAGCCTGCACGCGCGGCGGCGCACGATCCTGATCTTCCACGATCCCGGTGCGGGCAAGCCGGTCGAGCGGCTTACCGTCAGCCGCTATGGTCTGGGAGGCCTGTTTGCAGCCGCCTGGGATCCCGCGCAGCAGCCCGATCAGTGGCAGGCAGCGGCAGACCTTATCGCGGCGCGCAATCCGGCGAAGATCGCGGTCAATGTCTCCGATCTCCACCAGTTCGCCGATGGCATGACCGTCAGCCAGTACGACAAGTTTGCCGCCGCGCTGCCTGCCGCCATGCGCCAGCGGATCGTCAGCGCAGAAGGGCTGGCGGTGCGCTGGCTGGAGACGCGCACACCCGCCGAAATGGCGCTTTACCCCGCGATCATGCGCACCGCCCATGCCGTGATTGCCGAGGCGTTCTCGCGCCGCGTGATCACGCCGGGCATCACAACGGCCGAGCAGGTGCAGTGGTGGTACCGAGATCGGCTGCTCCAGCTCGGCCTCGCTGCGTGGTTCCACCCCTCCATCGCGATCCAGCGGCAGGGCGCGAAAGGCATGCTCGAAGGCGCCGAAGTGATCCGGCCCGGCGATCTCTTGTGGACCGATTTCGGCCTGACCTACCTCAGGCTCAACACCGATACCCAGCACCTCGCCTATGTGCTGAAGCCCGGCGAGAGCGAGGCTCCGGCCGGCCTCAGGCAGGGGCTGGCAAACAGCAATCGGTTGCAGGACATGCTCCTGCGCCAGTTTGCCGCCGGGCGCAGCGGCAACGCGGCGCTGGAGCGCGCGCGCGCTGAAGCCGTGGCGGCCGGGCTCGATCCTTCAATCTATTCGCATCCCATCGGCCTGCATGGCCACGGGGCAGGGCCGTCCATCGGATTTTGGGACAACCAGTCCGCCGATCCGCGCGGCAGCGGTCCGATCCGCGCGAACACCGCATGGTCAATCGAACTGACGACATATGCCGCCGTGCCCGAATGGGGCGGACAGAAGGTCGATTTCCGCGCGGAGGAAAACGCCTACTTCGATGGAGAGCGCGTGCGCTGGATCGATGGCCGCCAAACCAGCCTGACCCTGATCCCCTCGGCCCCTTGAAGGGGAAGCCCTAGCGCCGAGGCAGCAGCCGCTTTTCGCCGCGCTCGGTCACGTGCCGGTCCATCGGCGCCAGCTTGGCCAGGAAGCGGTTCTGCGCGGCAAACGGCACGCGGTTTTCGCGCATGGCCGCCTGCAGGTTTTCCACCAGCGCGTTGAGATCGGCGCGCGTCGTGCCCAGCCCCTTGTGCGATGGGGGCATGGCCCGGCCAGTGTAATCGCACCCGGCATTCAGTATATAACAGAACTGTTCGAACAGCGTGCGCCGCAACCGCCCCATGTCGTGCTTTTCGAATATCGCCTTGATCCGGGGATCGGCCTCGCTGCGCGCCACGGTGCTTTGCGCGATGCGGCGGATGCCATCCTTGCCGCCAAACGCGCGCGCCATGCCGTCCCCCTTGAACGGCGCGGCACCGGCATTGGCATTGCTTTGCACATAAGGATCGACCGGAAGCTCGCCCGTCACCGGATCGCGCGTCTTTTCGGTGACGCCGAATTCCTTGTCCCAATCTACGGCCGCTTCGGGGGGCGGCTCCTGCGGCGCTTGCTGCGCGTGCAGGCTGGCGGCGCTCAGCATCAGCGCCGCGCTTATTGCGATGACTCGAATGCCCTTCATGGTCCTGCCCATCAGAATGCCGCCTGAAGCGACAGCAGCGCCCCGCGCTGGCCCTTGAACGTCGCCACTGAACCCACGTCGACATAGGCCGCCGTCACGGTCAGGTTCCGCACCGGGGCCCAAGCCGCAAACAGGTCGAACGCGTCGTTCTCCTGAGCGATCCCCAGATTGTCGGGCCGCGTGCGAAATTCGCCGCCCAGCGCCAGACGGCGCGAGGCCTGCCACGCCAGCGAACCTTCGAACTGCACCGTGCGTCCACGCTGCTTCCCGCCGCCAAAACCGAGCAGGCCGAACTGGTTGGCCCGCGTTAGCCGCGCCGTTGCATTCACCAGAATGCTGCGCGAAAGCAGCAGCTTGGTGGCGCTCACGGTAAAGTCAGTGCCCTTGGCCGCTGCCGCGCCCACGGCGCGCACGATGGCGCCATCAAGGCTGCGCTTGTGCGCTGCGCCCACCGCAATCGCGGGCAGCAGCGCCGGGCCATAGACGAGATCGCCCACCAGCCGCAGTTTGGCCGAGAAAATGTCCTGATTGAACCGGAAGCCGCGGCCCAGCCCCAGCGCGGCCCCCACCGCGCGGGTATCGAAGTTCACCCGCGCATAGGCCAGTTCCACCCGGTCATGGATGCCAAGGGCAAGTCCGTGGCTCTGCCAGCCATAATCAGGCAGTGCGATGCCGGTTACGTGCGCCGAGATGCCGATCGCGCGTTCGCTTCCGCGCCCGGCAATCGTGCTCCATGTGGCCAGCCCGCCGCCGCTGGCGCCGTCCACGCTCGTCACACCGCCTGTCAGCAGCAGCTTGGCATCATCGAGCAACGGTTCGGCCTGCGCGGGGCTCGCCAGCAATAGCGCGGCGCCCAGCGCCGTGCGCCGCAAGCCATGCAGGATCAGCTTCGGGGTGGAAAATGGCATGGCGCAAGGCTTAACAAGCCGCGCTGAAAGATTGGTAAAGCGCGCCATCCCGTTGTTTATGGGGATCTTAACCAGCGCGGGCGCATGACGCGTGCATGGCCCCCGCCAGATTTCCTCCCCTTCGCCGCGCGCTCCTCGCGCTGTGCTGCGTGCCCGCCATTTCGGCGAGCGGCCCGAACGAAGCCGCGTTTCAGGTCGTCGATGCGCGCGGCTTCCCCTTGCAAGGCGCGGTGGTCGAGGTCGAGAAGCCTGGCGGCGGCGTTGCACCGGCCTTTCCCTGGCGCATGGCCATGGCGCAGAAGGATCAGGCCTTCGTGCCCGGCACGCTGATCGTGCCCGCCGGGGCAACGGTGGCGTTCCCCAATCTCGATATCGTGCGCCACAGCATTTACAGCTTTTCCAAGCCAGCGCGCTTCAAGATCGATCTTTATGGCCGCGATCAGACCCGCACGCAGCGCTTTGCCATCACCGGCACCGTCGCGCTCGGCTGCAATATCCACGATCAGATGCGCGGCTATATCCGTGTGGTTTCATCGCCCTATGCCCGGCAGAGCGATACCAATGGCTATGCCCGCATCCCCGGCCTTGGCCCCGGCGCCTACAAGGTGAAAGTGTGGCATCCGCGCCTGCGCGGGGCTGATGGCGAACAAGTGCTGGCCGTCACTGTTTCCAATGACGGCGCCGCTCGGCTTGTGGTGCAGGCCAAGTGAAGCGTCCCGATACTCGCCTGCACGCGCCCTTGGCGCTGCGCACCCGCGTCACGCTGCTGTTCGCGCTGCTGCTGGTGGCGGTCATGGCAGTTTCAGTCGGGGTCGCCAGTTCCGGCCTCAGCCTCATGGCGCGGCAGGCGGCCGAACGCGATATGGCCGCCAATGCCCGCGTGTTCGATCAGATCATCGCCAATCGTGGCACCCAGCTGGGCGAATCCGCAGCCGTCGTGGCGCGCGATTTCGGCTTCCGCGAAGCCTTCGCCACGGGCGACAGCGCCACGCTCGCCTCGGCGCTCACCAGCCTGGGCCAGCGCACCGGCGCCGAAGTGGCGGCCATCGTCGCGCTCGACGGCACGGTCACGGCCCCGCCCGGCGCACCGGCCCTGTCCGGCGCCGCGCTGCTTCCCGCGCTGGAAGCCGGGCAAAACCGCGGCACGGCGGTGCTGGGCGGCAAACTGGCGCTTGTCGTGGCAGCACCCATTGAAATGCCCGATCTGGCCGGCTGGCTGGTGCTTGCCCAGCCGCTCGCCGGGCCCGAACTCGCCTCGCTCAGCAAACTTTCCGCCATTCCGATGCTGGCCGAAGTGACCGACGCGCGCGCGCTGGACGGCGCCTTGCGCGGCGAAGTGCCCGGCGAGATCGTCATTGCGCCGGGTGCAGGCGGCGATCAGCTGGTCCGCCTTTCCGCGCTGCCCTCGCTGCAGCAGGGGGTGGAGGCGCGGCTTGTCCTGCGCTCGCCGCTGGCCGCCGCGCTCGAAGCCTATGCCCGCACGCGGCTGGTGCTGATCGCCATCGCCATTGCCGGCACGCTGCTGGGCGTGTGGCTGGCCTTGCGCCTGGCCGCCGATATCACCCGCCCGCTGACCGCGCTGGCCGAGGCTGCCCGCCGCATTGCCAAGGGCGAATGGACCCGCGTGGCCGTGCGCGGAGACCGCGAAGTGGCCGCATTGGCGCAGAGCTTCAACGCCATGGTCGATGCCATCGATGAACGCGAACGCCAGATCGTCCACACCGCGCTGCACGATGGCCTCACCGGGATGCCCAATCGCAGCTACTTCATCGAAAAGCTGGAGCGCGCCCTGCCGCGCCAGAGCGAGGATTGCCGCACGCTGGTTGCCTTCATCGATCTCGATGATTTCAAGACCATCAACGACACCATGGGCCACCCGGCGGGCGATGCCCTGCTGCGGCTGGTCGCGGTTCAGCTGCAGGATCTCTATCCCGATGCCATGGTCGCGCGCTTCGGCGGCGACGAGTTCGGCCTGCTCATCACCGGCCTTTCCCGCAGCGCCGATTGCACCGCCATTGCCGCCCTGCTGCACGATGCCATCAACCGCGATCACCCGGTGGAAGGCCGCACCATCGCCTTGTCCGCCAGCTTCGGGGTTGCCATCGGCCCGGCCGATGGAGCGGACAGCGATACTCTTCTCAAGCACGCCGATCTGGCGCTCTACCGCGCCAAGGCCGATGGGAAGGGCACCTACCACTTCTTCGAAGCCGCGCTCGATGAAGCCGCCAGCCGCCGCCGCCAGCTTGAGCTGGATATGCGTGAGGCGCTTCGGAATGGCGCTTTCGAGCTGCATTTCCAGCCGCTGTTCAGCATGGCGCGCCAGCGGGTGAAAGGGTTCGAGGCGCTGATGCGCTGGAACCACCCGGTGCGCGGACCCATCAGCCCAGCCGAATTCATCCCCCTCGCTGAAGAAACCGGCCTCATCGTTCCGCTTGGCGAATGGGCGCTGCTGGAAGCCTGCCATCAGGCGGCGGCATGGCCCGACGATCTCTCGGTGGCGGTCAACATTTCGCCGCGCCAGTTTGCCAGCCCCGCGCTGGCGCAAGCGGTGATCCGTGCGCTGGCGGCTTCGGGGCTCGATCCCTCGCAGCTCGAACTGGAAATCACCGAAAGCATTTTCATCGGCAATGTCGAAAAGACCGTGGCCACGCTCCATGCTTTGCGCGGGCTGGGCGTGCGCGTGTCGCTCGATGATTTC
>JAIXYF010000372.1 GCA_027490345.1 Novosphingobium sp. | reverse complement strand
CGCCAAGCTGGAACGTGTGATCGAACCCGGCGGTGATGATGAACTTGGGCGAGAATGCCGGACGGTTGCCCGCAAAATTCGGCTGCTGGACGCCCGGCGTGGCGGGATCGAGATCGCCGATGCCATTGCGCGCACGGCTCAGATCCAGCACGTTGAACTGCGCGAACAGCTCCTTGTATTCGGCGTTGAGGTAGTTGACCGAGGTGTGGAAGTTGGTGTTGTCGTCCAGCTGGATGCTGCCCGATGCTTCCAGGCCCCAGATCTTGGCCTTGCCCGCGTTGAAGGTCTGCCCGCCGACGGTCGTGTCAAGCAGGACGGAAACCTGCAGATCCTTGTAGTCGTAGTAGAACGCGCCCAAGTTGAACTGGTGCTGGCGGTGATCGCCGAAGGTCTGCTTCCAGCCGCCTTCGAAGGCGGTGTTGGTTTCAGGCCGATAGGTGCCGACCGCATCGAAGCCGCCGCCCTTGAAGCCGGTGGAGGCCTTCACGAAGATCAGCGTGTCCGCATTGGGCTTGAAGTTCAGCCCGGCGAGCCACGTCACCTTGCTGTCGTTGCTGCCCAGCGGCAGCTTCTGCGCGTTGATCGCGTTCACATCCTTGCGGCCGGGGCCTGCGCCCAGCAGGGTGAAGTTCGGCCCCGTGGGATCGACGGTGAGGCCATCGGCGCGGTACTTCACGAACGGCGTGCCGTTGATGTAGAGCGCTTCGCGGCTGTTGTCGGTATAGCGCAGGCCGCCCACAGCGGTCAGCTTGTCACCCAGCGGCACTTCGATCTGGCCGAACAGCGACTTGCTTTCGCTGGAAATCTTGCGCCCGAAATAGGACAGGAACGTGCCGGCCGGAGGCGCAACGGGGCCAAGGAAGAAGCCGCTCTCGCGGTCGAGCTTCTCCTTGAAGTAGAATCCGCCGATCTGATAAATGATGCCGCCGATCTTGCCGTTGAGGCGCAGTTCGTGGCTCTGCGTGTCGGCCTCATCCAGGAAGGTGAACGACTGGTAGGTGACGGGCAGGGTCAGGCGGTTCTTGGGATCGCCCGAGAAGCTGCGGTAGCCGCCGATATACGTGAGCGTGGCGGCATCGCTGAATTCATAGGCTATGCGGCCGCGCACGGCCCAGGTGTCCTGCTCGATCTTGCCGATGCCATAGAGCGGCGCGACATATTCGTTGCGGTCGATCTTCGAGAGCAGGTTGGTGTTGCTCGGCACGCAGAGCACTTGCGGATAAGCCGGGGCAACGCGGGTGAAGCCGTTGTTGCAGCCGCCGCCGGTGGGCCCATTGCCTGCGCCATTGAGATCGGCCACCGCGAAGATGCCCGGGCTGAACTTGCGCGTGGCATATTCGCCCGCCAGATTGATCGAAAGCTTGTCAGTCGGATCAAGCTGCACCGAGACGCGCCCGCCATAGGCGTTGTTGTCATCAGACCGGCCTGCGGCATAGGCCGGGAACACGAAGAAGCCGCCGCCTGCGGGGTGCTTGTTATAACCGTCGCGGTCTTCATAAAAGCCCGAGACGCGCACCGCGGCCACATCGCCCAGCGGCACATCGACACCCGCATCAGCGCGCACGGCGTTGTAGTTGCCATAGCTGATCGTGCCATCGGCGCCGAAATCGCGGCCTGGCTTGCGGGTGATGAAGTTGATCGCGCCGCCGGTGGAATTGCGGCCATACAGCGTGCCCTGCGGCCCGCGCAGCACTTCCACGCGCTCCATGTCGAACAGCGACATGCTCATCACGTTGGGGCGGTTGATGTATTCGCCGTCGATGTTGATGACGACCGAAGTATCTTGCGCTTCGTCGTTCGAGTTGGTGCCGACGCCGCGGACAGTGACCTTGACCGTGCCCTGATCCTGATTGAGCTGGACCACCGGGGCGATCTTGTCGACATCGTTGAGCGTGGAGAAGCCGGCCTTCTTGAGGTCGTCGCCGCTGATCACGTTGATCGCGATAGGCACGTCGTTGACGTTCTGCGTGCGGTTCTGCGCGGTGACAACGATTTCGGCGTTGCTCGCGTCGGTCGCAGCCTGAGCCGCGTCTTGCGCGGCTTCCTGTGCGTGGGCCGGTGCGGCCATGGCGATGAACGCGCAGCCCGCGAGCAGGCTGGTACCCTGAATGAAGTTGCGCATGATCCCTCCCGTTGTGCACCCCGCTTGGTGTGCGGGGCATCTGGTGTGCAATCTGTTCGAAGCCATCGATCAGGCTTCGCGGAAGCCATTCCGCCTGCCCCGTGATGCTGCGCAGCATGTGCGGGGCCCTGCACGGAACGGCAGGTGCGAAATGATTTGCCCCATCGGTTCCATTAAGTGAAATAGTATGTTTTCATCGATATCTATCCATAAAACCTATTGATCTGCGCTCAGGCCAGCGCTGGCATGACCTGCCGCGCAAGCAGATCGAGTGTCTGGTTGCCCAGCCGCAGGCGCTCTTCGGTCAGCGGACCGGTGGTCGTGCCGCACAGGATGTTGCCGATGCCCAGCTCCTTGTAGGGCAGGAGGTGCTGCGCCACCGTTTCGGGCGAGCCATGAAGGCACCAGGTGCCGATCCAGTCCTCGGTCAGTGCATTGGGTGTGCGGTCGGTCTTGGTGTTGGCCTCACTGCTTTCGGCGCGGGCGTTGAATTCGGCCTCGCGCTCCACGGCGGCCTGATAGGCGCGCAGGATCACCTCCAGCTCCTCGCGGGCCTGATCGTCGCTTTCGGCCACGTGGACGCACTGGTAGGTGTGGGTGGTCCAATCGAGCGCGCTGGCGACCGCCGCGTCCGAATGGCCCGCCGATGTCAGCATGCCGTGGTAGATGTCGAAGAACTTCTTCACGTGGACAAACGGCTCGGTGCCGCCGATCTTTGGCGGGGTGAAGGCCGGGATGAACGCGGGCCAGGCGTTGACCGCGGCGCGGCGGGCGCTGGCTTGCTTCATCGCCACGGGCATGAGCCGGGCGTGACCGGGCGAATAGGCGGCAGGCGCGATGCGTTGCAGCACCCGGCCCTGGTGCGGCCCGTTGTCGATCTCCACCGCCGGGTCCGCCATGGTCTTGGCCCAGAGCGCTTCGGCCAGCTCCAGATTGCGCTCGGAAATGGCGCCAGTGTCCTTGTAGTTCACGCCGAAGCCGATCATTTCCTCGGGCGTGGTGCCGCTGCCGATG
>JAIXYF010000325.1 GCA_027490345.1 Novosphingobium sp. | reverse complement strand
GAATGATTTCAAGGTGCAAGAGGCCGAGGAACCCGCAGCGGAAGCCGAAGCCCAATGCGGCGCTGCTTTCCATCTCGAACGAGAACGAGGCGTCGTTCAGCCGCAGCTTGCCGATGCTTTCGCGCAGCTTTTCAAAGTCTGCCGCATCGACCGGGAACAGGCCGCAGAACACCACCGGCTGCACTTCCTTGAAGCCCGCCAGCGCCACCGTTGCACCCTGCTTCACGGTCGTGATCGTGTCACCCACGCGGGCCTGCGCCACTTCCTTGATCTGCGCGGTGATGATGCCAATCTCGCCCGGCCCCAGTTCGTCGAGCACTTGCAGCTTGGGCCGCATGCAGCCGACGCGGTCGATCAGGTGTTCGGTGCCGCCGGCCATGAACTTGACCGAGAGGCCCTTCTTGATGACGCCATCGATCACGCGCACCAGAATGACGACGCCGAGGTAGGGGTCGTACCAGCTATCGACCAGCATGGCTTTCAGCGGCGCATTGCGATCACCGCCCGGCGGGGGAATGCGCGCGACGATGGCATCAAGCACTTCCTCGATGCCGATCCCGGATTTGGCGCTGGTCATCACGGCCTGACTGGCGTCGATCCCGATCACTTCCTCGATCTCGGCGCGCACCTTTTCCGGCTCGGCGGCGGGCAGATCGATCTTGTTGATCACGGGAACTATTTCATGATCATGCTCGATCGACTGGTAAACGTTGGCCAAGGTCTGCGCCTCGACGCCTTGCGCCGCATCCACCACCAGCAGCGCGCCCTCGCACGCGGCAAGGCTGCGGCTGACTTCGTAGGCGAAGTCGACGTGGCCGGGCGTGTCCATCAGGTTGAGCTGATAGGTCTTGCCGTCTTTGGCAGGATATTCCAGCCGCACCGTCTGCGCCTTGATCGTGATCCCGCGCTCACGCTCGATATCCATGTTATCAAGCACTTGCTCACTCATCTCGCGCGCCGAGAGGCCCCCGGTGAACTGGATCAGCCGGTCGGCGAGCGTGGACTTGCCGTGGTCGATATGCGCGATGATGGAAAAATTGCGGATCAGCGAAAGGTTGGTCATTCCGCGCCGTTAGCAGTGTGTGCGCGCGGTGTCATCATGGCCAGAGGAACGGGTGGTGAGATGCGGCGGCTCTTGCCGTGCGCGGGCTCAGTCTGCTTCTTGCGCTGCCTTCGCTGCAAGGAAGGCGGGACGGCTGCTCGCGCGCTGCCAGTAGGCGGTGATTTCGGGGCTGAACTTGGTATCCAGCTTTAGATCGATCGCGAGGAGCAGCGCGTAGGCGGTGCAGATATCGGCGGTGGTAAAGCGGCCAGCGCAGAGCCATTCGCGGCCGTCTTCCAGCGCGCGGGTGAGGTGCTTGAGGCGCGAGAAGAACCACTGGGTGTAGTCGTCGGCGGCCTGTTTGAGCTTGCGCTCGTCTGGTTCGAACCGCGTGTAGCGCAAAACGATGGTCTGCGGGAAGGTGAGTGTGGCTTCGCTGCGGTGCATCCAGTCGAGCCAGAGGCCGTAGTCAGGCTCTTCCGGTGTGAGGGCTAGCGGCGCGGGGCCATAGCGTGTGGCGAGATATTGCGGGATGGCGCTGGATTCGGTCATCCGCGTGGTGACATCGACAAGCAGCGGGATCGTGCCGAGCGGGTTCTGCTCCAGATATTCCGGCACCCGCACGCGCGGCGGGAACGGCATGGTGTGGAGCGTGTAGGGCAGGCCGAGTTCTTCGAGCGCCCAGAGCGCGCGGAAGGAGCGCGCGTCGCGGCAGTGGTAGAGTTCGATCATTGGTTGTCCTGCTTGCCCCTCGGTCAGCCGTTCCGGCTGCCACCTCCCCGAGCGAGCTCGGGGAGGAATTCTTAGATCAGGCCTCTGCTGATAAGGCATTCCTGCACGGCGCGTTCGCCCATGTCGATGGCCGTGTTGGTGAAGGCGCTGCCTGAGGCATCGGCATTGGCGATCGCGATGCGGCCGAACGTCTGGCGGCCAATCACGTGGGGGCGCTGTTCATCGGGCACATCGGGATCGCCCAGCGTGTCATAGGTATAGGCATAGCCGTGGGGCCAGCGGTTGACCGTGATCCCGGCAATATCACGCGCCGCATTGAAGCCCGCTCCGCCCAGCATGCGCTGCAATTGCAGGCGGATCTCGCGCTCGATCGCAGGGTATTCCTCCGCCTGCATCGCTGCGCGGCCGATGCGGTTCTGTTCTTTGCGCGGCAGGCCGGGCTGGTTGGGATTGCGGACCATGTGAATCACCACAGGCTCATCCGGCGTAAGCGCGCTGGCATAGCCGCCGATGTTCATGGGCGTATCGAGCGAGGCGCCGATATGGTAACCATTTGGCGCGCTTATGGATTTCACGCCCAGCTTGGCCCATGGGCGCCAGTTCTTCACCAGCACATTGGTATATTGCATCGGCACCTTGGAGGCATAGTGCAGCGCTTCCTTCTGCGCGGCGGGCAGTTCGGGCACGATGAAGGGGATCACCATGTTGAAGCAGGCCATGATCACATTGGCGCCGGTGACGGACACCGGCTTACCATCCTTCACATAGACGACGCGCACTGCCTTTTCGGTCTGGCGGGCCACTTTGCCGATGTGTTCGGCGCGGATCACCATGCTGGAGAGGCGGATGCGCGTGGGGTTGGCCGGATTATCCAGCGCCGCATACCGCGCAGGCGCGAGGACGACGCTTTCCTGATCGAGCGTGGCGGACGCAAACACCCCCGGCACCAGACGGCTGACGAGGAGGCGCGCGACCGTGGCATTGCCATCGGGCCAATGGAAGTGCTGCGCTTCCGCCGTGATCTGCCGGGGCAGATCCATGCCCGCAAAACCCGGCATCCGCCCGCCCAGCGCGGCTTCCCATGCAGGCAGCGTATCCACCCGCTTGTTGTTGCGGAAATAGTGCCCGAGGAAATAGGGCAGGCTTTCCGGCAGCATCTTCGCGTGTTTCAGGAGGTAATCCTGATAGCTGATGTGGCGAAGATATTCCGCGCGGGCATCCGGCGTCAGGTCCGGCAGGTAGTTGACCTTCTCGGTGTAGAGCCGGGTGAGATCGGCGCGCACCGCGCTGGTCAGCGGGGCTTCGGCGAAGAACTGCGGCCAGGGTTTGGTGCCGGTGCCGGTAACGAGCTTGTCTGCGAGGAAGTGTTCCCGGTCGAAGAAGGTGGCCGAGCCGAGGCCGTCGTAGGCCTTGGTTTCATAGCGGTGATAGCTGGACAGATCGACGCCGAGATCGGCCATGAGCTTCTTCGAGGTGAAGCTGTAGGGGAACGGCGATTCAATGCTCATCGTCCCGCCATAGGCAAGGATCGTGCGGCCTTCGTAGGTGAACTCGTTGCGCTTGGCATGGCCGCCGAAATCGTCGTGGTTATCGAGGATCAGGATGCGGCGATCATCGCCCAGCGCCTGCCGATAGAAATGCGCCGCAGCCAGCCCCGAGATGCCGCCGCCTACGATGACGAGATCATAGTGCTCGCCGCTGTCTTCGGCAGGCAGCGCGCCGCCATAGGCGCCGTCTCGCGCCATGTGCGCGGTTTCGAACGAGCCCGGATATTGCCCGCGTAGCCCGGTGAGTCGGGGGGGATAATCCGCCGCTGCAGCCGCTGAAGGCTGCGCCAGCGCGCCGGGCGCGGCCGCCAGCGCCGCGCCTGCCGCCACGCCGCCGATGAAGTTCCTCCGCGCAATCGGCAGATGGAGCCCCAGTTCCCGATCCGACCACTCGCTCACCGCATTGCCCCCGTTCTCGCCTGCCGCCTCGCATTGAAGTGTAATCGCAATGCAGACTTGCGCAATCGCCCAGATTGCGGCCTGATTGCGCGGACCTGTTCAGGAGACCGCCGATGCATCGTCCGCTGCTTACTGCACCTCTTTTGGCTGCCGCCCTTTGCGCGCTCGCCTCGCCCGCAGCGGCCCAGACCGCTGCAAACCCGGCCGACACCTGCCGCAATGATCCCAAGTTCCGCGAGCAGGATTTCACCGTCGGCAACTGGGATGTCTATACCGGCACCATCAAGACCGACGAAGTGACGATGACGCTGATCCTGAATGATTGCGTAATCGAGGAGCGCTGGAAGGCAACCGACGGCAAGCCCACCGGCAATGGCATCGGCTTGTTCAACTATTCACGGCTGCTGGGATCATGGGGCTATACTTGGGCGACTGACGACGGGGCGGCCACGGTGTTTCGCGGCAATCTCGTGAAGCCGGGCGAGATGCGCTATGTCACGGAAAAGCCGCTGCCCGCTGGGCCGAATGGCGAAAAGCGCGTGCGGCTGCGGCACTGGACGCTTTATGCCATGCCCGATGGCACGATCCGCGAACTGGCGATCGGCACCGAAGATGGAGGCAAGACCTGGACGACGGACTACGACCTCAAGTGGGTGCGCAGACCATAGGCCTGACGGCAGGTTGCAGCCCTTACAGGATGAAATCACTCGCCTGCATGGCAGTCACGCCGTCGACGCGGATCAGCATGTCGGCCGTGGTATCTCCGGTCCATTCCAGCGCAATGTAGTGCCTGCCCGAGATCATCACATCGCGCAGCTGCCCGGCAGCCGAAAAGCCTGCCGTGCCGATATGCGTGAACGCCTGGTTGCCTGAGACCGAAGCATTGGCATCGATTGCGGAAATATCGATCTTGTCCCCTTGAGCGGAGGAGAAGTCGGTGATGCGATCCGCAGTGGACGTGCG
>JAIXYF010000445.1 GCA_027490345.1 Novosphingobium sp. | reverse complement strand
CGCCATCGAGACCTATCTCGCCGAACACAACAAGGCGCCTAAACCCTTCGTCTGGACCAAATCCGCCGCCGCCATTATCGCCAAAACCCGCCGCGCCCGCGCAGCGCTGGACGCGACAGAACGCGGGAACCAAGCGTCAGACTCGGAACACTAGGGTCCAGACTCAATTGAGCCAGAAGCAGATGACGGCGGCGAGGTGGACTGCCGCCAGGTAGTTGCGGGCGAGTTTGTCGTAACGGGTGGCGATGCGACGGAAGTCTTTCAGTCGGCAAAAGCAGCGTTCGATTGTGTTGCGGCTTTTGTAGAGGGCGCGGTTCAAGCGACCGCGCTTTTTGCGGTTCGACTTAAACGGGATGACCGGTTTTGCGCCGGTGGTTTTCACCAGTTCGCGGAAGGCGTCGCCGTCATAGCCTTTGTCCGCGATCAAGGCGCGCATGGCTGGCGCGATCGCAAGTACGTCGGGCGCGGCTTTGATGTCGTGCACGTCGCCGCCGGTGAGCATGATCGCGTAGGGACGACACAAATAGTCGCTCAGGGCATGGATTTTCGTCGTGCGCCCGCCGCGGGAGCGACCGATGGCCTGCGCTTGGTCCCCCCTTTTGCGCCGCTGGCTGAGCGGTGCGCTTTGATCGACGTGGAGTCGAGCGAGAGCACGACACGCTCAGTGCCGCAGGCCGCCAAGGCGTCGAAAATCGCCTTCCAGCGTCCCGCTTTCGACCAACGATTGAAGCGATTATAGATCGTTGTGTACGGCCCGTAATCGCGCGGGCAATCGCGCCAACGTGCGCCCGATTGCAACATATGCACGACGCCGCTGATGATACGGCGATCATCATCACGTTGGGGCCCTGTGAGATTTTGCGGCAAATGCGGCTCGATCCGGCGCCACTGCGCATCGCTGAACCAAAACAAACCCTTCCGCATGACCACTCCCGCAATGCAACCACGGGAATCAGAATCATGCTTCGCGAATTAGGTACAGGCCCTAGATTGTGGATGCGATTTATGAGTCGGTGACCTAATGCTAACCGACGTGTTGAGCCATCCTAGACGGCCACGTCCCAATTCGTGGTGTAACTTCGTTCGCCGGCGAAGCTGCGGCGTCGGTCTTTATCCGGTGACGCCGGGCAGGCTGACGAATGGATCATCGCTGATCGGGGCCAGCGTTTCCAGCGTCATGTAGCGGCGCTGGACGGCCCATTCGTCGGTCTGCTCCAGCATCAGGGCGCCGACCAGGCGGATGATGCTGTCGTCGTTGGGAAAAATCCCGACGACATCGGCGCGACGCTTGATTTCCTTGTTGAGCCGTTCGAGCGGATTGGTGCTCGAAATCTGCGGCCAATGCTGTTTCGGGAAAGCCATGTAAGCCAAGACATCGTTCTCGGAGCGATCCATGAGCTCGGCTGTGGTTTTGAAGCGGGGCCGTAGCGCGTCGGCGATCTTGCGCCATTGCTCTCGCGCGCCGGCTTCTTCGTCTTGCGCGAAGATCGTGCGCAACATCGCGGCGACGGTTGCCCGTTGACGCGTGCCGACCGGCGCAAGCGCATTGCGCATCCAATGCACGCGGCAGCGCTGTTGGCCGGTGTGTAGGACGCGCGAGGCCGCCGCGCGCAGGCCTTTGTGGTCATCAGCAATGACCAGTTTCACGCCGCGCAGGCCGCGATCGGCAAGGCTGCGCAGAAACGTCGTCCAGAACGGCTCGGCTTCGGAAGGCCCGGTTCCCACGCCCAAAACTTCGCGTCGGCCCTCGGTGTTGACGCCGACCGCCACTATCACCGCCGTTGACGCCACGCGCCCGCCATTGCGCGCTTTGATGTAAGTGGCGTCGATCCACAAATAGGGCCACTCGCCTTCGATCGGACGGTTCAGAAACGCCTGCACACGCTCATCAATCTCGCCGACCAGACGGCTCACTTGGCTCTTGGAAACGCCGCCAGCGCCCATGGCGCGCACCAGATCATCGACCGACCGGGTCGACACGCCCTGTACATAGGCTTCCTGGATCACCGCCACGAGCGCCTTCTCCGCCGTCTTCCGCGGGTCGAGGAACGACGGCAGATACGATCCGGTGCGCAGGCGTGGGATCTTCAAATCGATCGTCCCAACCCTCGTGTCCCAGGCCCGCTCGCGGTAGCCATTGCGCTGCGCCAAGCGGTCGGGGCTCTTGGCGCCCAAGGCCGCCCCAGTCGCGCCCTCCACTTCAAAACCCATCAGGCGGTCGGCGGCGAACGCCAACATCTCACGAATAAAATCCACATCGGCGCGCTTCTCGATCAGCTCGAACAACGCCATCTTCTCGTCCGTCATCGCGGTCCTCTTCGGTTACGGTTTGCTGTGTCGCAACCGCAGCCTCGCCGGATTCGAACGCGATGACCCCCTCAGGGGCAGCTACACCAAGCGCTGGGACGGGACCCGCCCATAAGGTCTTTGCACCGATGCTGGCCCGTTTTCCCAATCCGCAATAGAATTGAAGCGCACCAGCAGCATCGTAGGCGCCGTAGAGCTTCGTGTTCGCAAGAACCCGAAGATCACTGTCGCCCCAAGTCGGACCAGGGACGGCTGTTTCTTGAGAAAGGATTGCGATCGCAGCCGGCTTCAACCGCTGCGTCAAAATCAAGTCGCCCGGTTTGATGTCGCGCGGGGTATATTGGTCAGCGTGCAGGGGCCGAGTTTCAAAATGCATTAGCACTGGCTGGGCTTGATTTGG
>JAIXYF010000038.1 GCA_027490345.1 Novosphingobium sp. | reverse complement strand
TTCGCCGCGATCGACAAGCTGTCTGACACGATGGGCGAATTCCCGCGAATCGACGACCGCTTCACGGGGCAGAAGACGCGCCACGGCTGGTTCCTTGAGATGGATGTGCGCCGCCCGGTGGAACTGAAAGGCGGCAGCGCGGCGGGCCTCCTGATGAACTGCCTGTTCCACAAGGATTTTGCTACCGGTGAAGAGCAGCACTGGTGGTGCGGCCCGGTCAGCAGCCTGCAGGAGCCCTGCTTCGTCCCGCGCAGCAAGACCGCGCCGGAAGGCGACGGCTGGATCCTGCAAGTGTGCAACCGGCTGGAGGAACACCGCAGCGATCTCCTGATCTTCGATGCGCTCGAAGTGGCCAAAGGCCCCGTTGCCACGGTGCAGATTCCCATCCGCCTGCGCTTTGGCCTGCATGGCAACTGGGCCGATGCGGCCGAAATCGGGCTCGCCGCCTGAAATCTCTTTCCCACCTCTCCGGTCATTGCTATTATCCATAACAATAACCGGAGAGAGGAAAACTGATGTCCCTGCGCCTTTGGCATGCCGTTCTGGCAGCAAGTGTTGCCCTCGCCCCCGTGGCTGCCAGCGCGCAGAGTGCGGCGCCTGAGTCTGCGCAAGCATCCGCCGCAGAAAGCGGCCCCTCCCCCGCCGTGATCGCGATGCGCGAGCAGTGGCTGAACCCGGCGGTGAACAGCTTCACGTTCCGCGATACCGACAAGGTCTTCGAAAGCCGCGCCGTGCCGCGCTCTGGCCCGGCCCTGCCGCTGGCTGCGGGCACCGCGCTTGCCATGCCCGCGCACACATCGGGCGGGCAGACCATGCCCTATGCCGCCTGGGCTGACCGCACCTTCACCAATGCGATGCTGGTGATGAAGGACGGCAAGGTGGTGTTCGAGGACTATCGCAACAAGTCGGATGCAGCCACGCGCTTCATCTCGTTCTCGATGGCCAAGACCTTCACCGCGCTGCTCGTCGGCATTGCGCTGGGCGAAGGCAAGATCCGCTCGCTGGATGACAAGGCGGGCGATTATGTGCCCGAGCTGAAAAGCGGCGGTTACGGCGATGCCACGATCCGCCAGATCCTGCAGATGCGTTCGGGCGTGGACTACGAGGAACGCTACGATTTCGGCGCCAATCCCAGCCTTGCCGCCACGATCCACACCAAGGCCATCGTACGGGGCGAAATGCGCTTTGCCGATCCGGCCGTGACCATCGGGAAAAAGACCGCGCCCGGCAGCACGTTCAACTATGCCACACTCGACACCGCCGTGCTGGGCTGGATCCTTGAGCGCGCCACGGGCGAAAAGCTGGAGACCTATACCGCCAGCCGCCTGTGGGGCCCGCTGGGCGCAGAAGCTGGCGCGTTCTGGATGGCTGATGGCCCGCCGGGCAAGGGCCGCGCGCTCAATGGCATGGCCTTCAACGCGGTTCTGCGCGATTTCGCCCGGCTGGGCCAGATGATGCTCGATGGCGGGAAGGTGGGCGGTCAAGCGGGGGGCCAGCAGGTGATCCCCGCCGGGTGGCTCAAAGAAATGACCACCATGATCGCCTTCCCGGCCGAGTATGCGCGCAAAGCCGAATTCAAGGGCTATGGCTATCAGACCTGGCAGGTGGACGATGAGCCGGGCGCCTACAGCGCAGTCGGCCTTGCGGGGCAGTTCATTTATGTCCACCCGAAAACCCGCACGGTGATCGTGAAGCTGAGCTACAATCCGCCGGTTGAGCCGGAATGGCTGACGGGCGAAGTGATCGACTATTTCCACGCCGTCGTCCGCACGCCTGCGGCCGCCAAGCCCTGATCTGCACTTTTTCGGAGCCTGCCTGATGACCACGATCCGCGCCGCCGTCTGCTATGGCGCCCAAAGCCCCTTCACGATCGAAGAAGCCACCCTTGGTGCCCCCCGCGCAGGCGAAGTGCTGGTGCGCATCGTGGGGGCAGGCATCTGCCACACCGATATGGCCGCGCGCGATCAGCAAGTGCCGGTGCCGCTGCCGATGGTGCTGGGCCATGAAGGCTCCGGCGTGGTGGAGGCGGTGGGGCCGGGCGTGACCGAAGTGGCACCCGGCGATGCCGTGATCCTCACGTTCGCCAGCTGCGGCACGTGCCCCAATTGCAGCGACGACGCCCCGGCCTATTGCTACCAGTTCGGTCTCTACAATTTCAGCGGCATGCGGCCCGATGGCAGCAAGGCCGTCACTTCGCCCGCAGGCGTGCTGCACAGCCACTTCTTCGGCCAGTCCTCGTTCGCCACGCATGCCTTGGCCAGCGAGCGCAATGTGGTCAAAGTGCCCGCCAGCGCGGCGCATGTGCCGCTGGCGCTGCTCGGGCCGCTGGGCTGCGGCTTGCAGACCGGTGCAGGCGCGGTGCTCAATTCGATGGCGGTGAAGGCGGGGCGCGCACTGCTGGTGATCGGCGCAGGCGCAGTCGGCCTGTCTGCGGTGATGGCGGGCAAGATTGCCGGGGCCACCCCGATCATCGCAGTCGATCTGCACGAAAACCGCCTCGACCTCGCGCGTGAACTGGGCGCCACGCACACGGTGCAGGGCGGCGGCGATCTGGTAGCCGCGCTGCGCGACATCTGCCCCGATGGCCTCAACTATGCGTTCGACACCACCGGCATCGCGGCGCTCATCGAACTGGCCTTCGGCCTGCTCGCCCCGCGCGGCATCCTCGGCCTGGTCGGCGCATCGGACCATGAAGCCATGCTCCATTTCAACGAACTGTCGCTGATGGGCGGCGGCAAGCGCGTGATGGGCATTCTGGAAGGTGACAGCGATCCCAAAGTGTTCATCCCGCAGCTGATTGAACACCACATTGCCGGGCGCTTCCCCTTTGAAAAGCTGGTCGAAACCTTCGCGTTCGAGGATATCAACGCAGCGTTCGCCTGCGGGGAAAGCGGGCGCGTGATCAAGCCGGTGCTTGCGGTTTCATGATCAAGCCCGATCTCGAATTCGTGTACGAGGCGACCGGCGATCTCGAGCCGCCGGTCGCTCTCGGCAAAACCTATGACGGCACGCGGCGGATTATCCCCATCGTGGGCGGCGGGCGTGTCGAGGGACCAAAGATCAAGGGCAAGCTCATCGGCAATGCAGCCGATTGGCAGCTCACCCGGCCTGACGGGGTGACGGTAGCCGATGCCATCTATGCGCTGGAAACCGATGACGGCGTGGTGATCCAGATCCGCAACCGCGGCCTGCGCCACGGTCCGCCAGAAGTGATGGCGCGGCTGGCAGCGGGCGAGGAGGTGGACCCGTCCGCCTATTACTTTCGCACCGTGCCCGAATTCATCGCACCCGATGGCCCGTATGACTGGATGAATCGCTCCATTTTCATCTGCTCCGGCGCGCGCTATCCCTTGGGGATAAAGCTGTGGGTATGGCGGGTCTTGTAAGACGCCTGCCACATCCCGAAAGGAAACCACCGTGGCCCGTGCCGACCGCCTCGAACGCCTCGACCGCCGCCGCGAGGGGCTGGAAGAAGACTACCGCGAAGCGCTGATCGCCGCGCTCAAGGTGACGGCGGCGGGCAGCTGGGGCCTGTTCGATCACCGGCAGGACCGCCACGACCGCGCCCGCGCCGGCCCGGTGGTGGCTGAACTGGAAGCCATGGCAGAAGAGATCGCAGACCTGCGCGAACAGCTGCTGCTGGACGAACCCTTTGCGCTGCACCAGCAGTTCGTGGCCGCACGCGGCCCGGTGCGCGCGCAGGCGGTGGGCGAGCCCAAGCAGGCGCGGGCCTGGCTGGAGCGGCTGGCCACCGAAGCCGAACAGCCCTAGGCGCGGGCGCGCGCGGCGGCTAAGGGCAGGCCACGCTCCGGCACAGAAGGCACCCGATGGCACGCAAGCACTCCAAAGGCGGTTGGCGCGAAGACGACGAAGCCGAAGCCGCCGAGGCGGCGCCCCCACCGCCCTGCTGGCTCTGCGGCCGCCCCTGCGGCACGACGGTGGTGTGGCATCATCCCGTGCCCAAAAGCCGCGGCGGGCGCGATACCGTGCCGATGCACGCGATCTGCCAGAACACCCTGATCACGAACTTCACCAATTCCGAACTGCAACGCGCGGGCATGGACGTGGACGTGCTGCTGGCCAACCCGGCGGTGCGCAAGTTCGTCGATTGGGTGGCGAACAAGGATCCCGATTTCAACGCGAGCATCGCGAAGAAGGGGCGGTAGGGCTCAGAACTAAGCCTCCTCTGAGAAATAGTCTTCATCTAGTCGCCTTACCTCGATTATGCGGCTGGCCCTGACACCGACGCCAAACTCCACCATCAACTCGGTTAGTCGAGATCCATCAATCAGAATGACCCGCTGTTGCAAGCTGCGGGCATAGTCCAAGGCTTGTCGACTGAATGTCGATGTCGTGACAAATACACCCTTGCTTGCCTGCAATCCAACAAGGCTTCCAACGAATCCTTGAACTTCGGGCCTTCCGACCACCGAGCCGCCGCCGTATCGCTTTGCCTGCACGTAGATGCGGTCCAACCCTAGACGATCTTCGTCGATGATTCCATCAACGCCGCCGTCGCCAGTCTTGCCAAGCTGCCTAGCTGCATCCTCGTGAGAACCGCCATACCCCATCGCCACCAGCAGATCGACAATGAGCCGCTCAAAGAACGAGGGCGACTGTTCTAGAATTCTACCCAGTAGATCGGCACGCAAAGCGGTCGTCAGAAGCGAATAGGCCGCATCGATCTGCTCTTCGGGCGTTGCATCGGCTGCCGACGAAGCGGCGACGGCCTCGACTTGCTCAGGTGTAGAAATCCCCGTGGCGTACTGGCTGTAGTAGTCTTTGAAGGCCGGGATTTGCTTCAATGTCTCGACATCGATCCGATCCGGATTACTCTCAAGCAGGCTTCGGCCTGCGGCAGATGCCACAAACACACCTCGCTTCGGACTCTCGATCAAGCCAGCCTTGGTCATGTAAAACTTTGCCCAATGCACCCGATTGTGCAGCAAACGCTGCTTGCCGCTCGGGAGCATCTCCTCCCGCTCTGCATCGCTTAGTCCAAGCCGGTCAGCGATGGTTTGTGCAGCAGCCGGAACGCGTGTTTCGCCCTCTGCTGCCGCAACGAGCACTGGCAGCATCAAAGCTTGGTAATCGGGAATAGCCATAAGTTTTCAGATAGCAGACAAACTTCTGCCCACAATTATGCAAATCGGCCTCGCTAGTCCCTTTCTGAAGGTATTCCAGCCTCTTTGCGCGCTTCGGCAATGATAGCTTTCATATCGAGGGTCTCAGCTAACCCGCTTGCTTTTCCTTCGTCCCAAGCCCGCGCCAGCAGCGCCCGTTCGTCCCGCTCGGCCCGGCGCGCGATCAGCACCATCAGCACCGCGATAGGCACGGCGACCCAGTTGATGCTCAACATTGCAAAGCGCAGGTTGCCGGT
>JAIXYF010000107.1 GCA_027490345.1 Novosphingobium sp. | reverse complement strand
GTCTGGCCCTCGCCAGCTGGCCCGGCCATGGCCATGCGCGTGAAGTGTGGGACAGGTCTCCGAGCAACCCCGTCAGCGCCGCCGATCTTGCAGTCGATAGCTATCTCAAGCATGAGCTCGGCGCGCTGCTCCCCTCTGCGGGCTGGCTTTCCGAGGAAACCGCCGATGATCCCGCGCGCCTCGCCAAGGGCCTTTGCTGGCTGGTTGATCCCATCGATGGCACCCGCGATTTCGTGCGAGGGCGCCCTGGCTGGGCGGTCTCGGTCGCGCTCATTTCCGAAGGCCGCCCCCTGATCGGCGCGCTCGATGCCCCGGCGCGCGGCGAATACTGGCAAGCCATCGCCGGGCAGGGCGCGCGCCGCAACGATCTGCCGCTGCGGGCCAGCAGCCGCATCGAACTCAGCGGCGCGCGCGTCCCGGCCGATGCGCTGCCGCGCGTCGATCACGATCTCGTGCTGGTCGACAAGCCCAATTCCATCGCGCTGCGCATCGCCATGGTAGCCGCCAACGAGGCCGATCTCCTCGCCACGCTGCGGTGGGGGTATGAGTGGGATATCGCCGCCGCCACCCTGATTGCGCGTGAAGCTGGTGCCGCCGTCAGCGATGCGTTTGGCGCGCCGCTGGCCTACAACAAGCGCGATCCGCGCGCGTTTGGCCTGCTAGCGGCCGCTCCGCTGATACATGCCGCAGCAGTGGACCGGCTGGCGGAGCGGGCCAGCCGGATGGCCTGATCAGGCCTTCACCCGCACTGCGCGCGGTGCAGCAGCTTCTGATCGGCCAGCACCAGCGCCATCATCGCTTCCACCACCGGCACGCCGCGAATGCCGACGCACGGATCATGGCGGCCCTTGGTGAACAGCTCGGTGGCCTCGCCCTCGCGGGTGATGGTCGGCACCGGGGTGAGGATCGAGGACGTCGGCTTGAAGGCGACGCGGACGTGGACGGGCTGGCCGGTGGAAATGCCGCCTGCGATGCCGCCTGCATGGTTTGCAAGGAATTCGGGGGTCGTCTCGCCGGGCCGCATCGGATCGGCATTGCCTTCGCCGGTGTTGGCAGCGGCAGCAAAACCGTCGCCGATTTCGACGCCCTTGACCGCGTTGATGCCCATCATCGCGTGGGCCAGCTCTGCATCCAGCTTGGCATAAAGCGGGGCGCCCCAGCCGGCGGGAACGCCAGTGGCGGTGCATTCAACGATAGCGCCGAGCGAGGAGCCAGCCTTGCGGGCGCTATCGACCAGCTGTTCCCAGCGCGCAGCGGCTTTGGCATCGGGGCAGAAGAACGGGTTGCGGGTGATCTCGGCGGCATCGAAGTTGGCGGGATCGATGGCATCGCCGCCAATCGCGCTGACCCAGCCGAGCACGCTGACTTCGGGGATAATCAGCCGCGCCACCGCGCCTGCCGCCACCCGCGCGGCGGTTTCGCGTGCGCTTGAACGCCCGCCGCCGCGATAATCGCGAAAGCCGTACTTGGCATCGTAGGCATAGTCGGCGTGGCCTGGGCGATAGGCCTTGGCGACATCGCCATAGTCCTTCGAGCGCTGGTCGACGTTTTCGATCATCAGGCTGATCGGTGTGCCGGTGGTTTTGCCTTCGAACACGCCCGACAGGATGCGAACCTGATCCGGCTCCTGCCGCTGCGTGGTGAAGCGCGATTGGCCGGGGCGGCGGGCATCGTGAAAGGGCTGGATATCGCTTTCGCTGATGGCGAGGCCCGGCGGGCACCCATCGACGACCGCGCCGAGCGCGGGGCCGTGGCTTTCCCCCCAGGTGGTGAAGCGGAACATGTGGCCGAACGTGTTGAAGCTCATGGGGCAGGGCAATTGCGCAAATTGTTGCTTTTGTCACGTCCGCTGCGCCAAAGGGGCCTCATGTTCCTCGTCGTCTTCCGCAACCGCAAGCGCGCCGATATCGATGCAGCGGCGTACAGCGCCGATGCCGATGCGATGGAGGCGCTGGCCGCAGTCCAGCCGGGCTACCTCTCGTTCAAGAGCTACACCGCCGAGGACGGCGAAGTGATCGCGCTTTCGGAGTGGGCAAACGAAGAAGCCGCGCTCGGCTGGCGGCGGGTGGCCAAGCACGCCGAGATGCAGGCCAAGGGCCGCAGCGATTACTATGAAGACTATACCCTGTTTGCGGGCACACCCAATCGCGTGCACCGCTTCGCGAGGACCATTGCATGACCATCACGCTTTACGGCATCCCCAACTGCGACACCGTGAAGAAGGCGCGCACGTGGCTCGATGCCAAGGGGATTGCCTACACTTTCCACGACTACAAAAAGCAGGGCGCGGACCCGGCCCGGATCGCGCAGTGGATCGCGGCGGCGGGTCTGGACAAGGTGGTGAACCGCGCCGGGACGACCTTCCGCAAGCTTTCGGGAGAAGATCAGGCGGCACTGGGCGGCGAGGGCGCACCCGCGGTGCTGGCGGCCAACCCGTCGGTCATCAAGCGGCCCATCGTGGAGCATCCGGGCGGGCTTCTGGTGGGGTTCAAGGAGGCTGAATGGACCTCCATTTCGGGTTGAATTGATTCAGAAATAGATGCGGGCTGCCCTGTTCAGCAGAGTCTCCGCGTGGTATCTACAATAGTGTGAATACCGCCGCACCTTTCGCCTATGCGATCACCGTCGATCCGGCTGACATCGACTTCATGGGGCATGTCAACAATGCCTCTTACCTCAAATGGGTGCAGGAAGCCGTCGTGGGCCACTGGCGCACGTTCGCCCCCGCGCAGGCGATTGCTGATCATGTCTGGGTCGCGACCAACCACAACATCACGTATCGGCGCCCCACGTTCCTGGACGACGCGGTTATCGCGCATGTGGTGCTGGAACGGGTGCAGGGCGCACGCGCGTTTTATGAAACGATCATCAAGCGCGGCGAAGACGTGCTTGCCGAAGTGAAATCCAGCTGGTGCTGCCTCGATGCTGCCACCTTGCGCCCGGCGCGGCTGGCGCGCGATCTGGTCGAGAAGTTCCTGCCCACCGCAGGGTGATCTAGCGCAGCTTTTCGATGGCCAATCCGTCCGCCTTGGCGCGGATCTTGATCGATTCCTCGCTGCGGGTCAGCGCCTTGGCGAGGGCTTTGAGCGCCATGCCTTTCTTGGCCAGCATATGCAGTTTCTGCACTTCATCGGTGGTCCAGGCCTGCTTGTGCCGCTCGAAGACTTTTCCGGTGGCCATCAGGCGTTCCCTTCATCGGATTTGCGCGCCGTCACGATATAGTTGAGCGAAAGATCGTCCGAGAGGTGGAGGCCTTTCAGCGGGCTCCAGGAAATGCCGCGCGGATTGCCCATGGCAAAGCCGGCTGCTGCCAGCAGGTCGCTCAGTTCCAGCGGGGTGATGAAATCCTCCCAGTGGTGCGTGCCCTTGGGCACCATGCCCACGGTTTCTGCCGCGCCAACCAGCAGCAGGCGCGAGGCCGTGGTGCGGTTGGGAGTCGATAGCACCAGGAGCCCGCCATCCGCGACGGCTGCCGCCAGCCCCGCGACGAACGCGGCCTTGTCGGCCACATGCTCGATCACTTCCATCGAGGTGACGAGATCGAACTGGCCAAGGCCCAGCGCCGCCAGCTCGCCGTGGCGATAATCGATGGCCAGCCCGCCCGCCTCAGCATGGGCTTTGGCCGCCGCGATGTTTTCGGCCGCAGCATCGACCGCCGTGACGGCTGCGCCCATGCGCGCCAGCGGTTCTGCCAGCAGCCCTGCGCCGCAGCCGACATCGAGCGCGCTGCGCCCCGCCAGCGGGCGCAAGGTCTTCGGATCGGCGGCGAAATGCGAATCGATGGCTTCGCGCAGGAACGCCAGCCGCACGGGATTCAGCTTGTGCAGCATGGCGGAGCTGCCCTTGGGATCCCACCATTCGGCGGCCAGCTTGCCGAAATGGGCGGCTTCTTCGGGGCGGATCGTGGCTGCGGTGGGTGCTGCGGTGGTTGCAATGCTCATGCGCCGACTCTAAAGCGCCGGGTCCGCGCGGTCGAGGGGTCGCGCAAGGAAACCTCTTTTTGCAGTACGGGGGATTGTGCGTGGCCCGGATCGTGATGAAATTCGGCGGCACTTCGATGGCCGGGACCGAGCGCATCCGCCGCGTGGCCGGCATCGTCAAGCGCCAGCAGGAAGCGG